>CAMLOZ010000322.1 GCA_946481625.1 uncultured Haloferula sp.
CCGGGGATGCGGTCGGCGATCTCCTGATAGCCGTCGTTCACCATGAAGGTGGCGTGGTAGTAGCCTTTCGGTAGCGCCGCGAAGGTCTTCGTGCCGGCGGCGGTGGCGGCATAGGCCCACTGGACCGCAGGCGAGTCCGCGCCGGGGCTCTTGTCCACGCCGTAGATGCCGATCCAATCCTTGGCCCCGGCCGGAGCATTGGCGAAATCGATCGAGACCGTCTCGCCCTCCTCGTAGGCCGTCCCGGAGGGCGTTAGCGTTACCTTGTTGCCGACATAGAAGGGCACGCGCGGGGCGATCTCGGTGTAGCCGTCGTTGGTGAAGAAGGCGGCGAACCACTCGCCGGCGGGGAGATCGAAGGTGAAGTTGCGGGTGCCATTGGTGCCCGTGACGTATTGCCAGGTGGTCGATCCGACGGGGCCGGGTGTATCGCCCTTCTTGTAGATGCCGATCCAGTCGGTGGCGATGCCCGGACCGTTCTCGTAGATGACGAGGATGTCCTCGTTCGGCGGATAGACGGTCTTGGCGAGCGTGAGGGCGGGGTCTCCGGCGGTGCTGCCTTCGATCTCGAAGCTCACCGCGTCGGACCAGTCGGACCACATGGCGTTGGCATCGCGGTGGCGAATGCGGGCATGATAGCTGCCGTTCGGCAGCCCGCTCGCGACGGTGAAGCGGAGGATGTCCACGCCGGCATGGATGTTCACCGGTTCATAGAGCGGCGCGCCGGTATCGCCGTAGAGGTTTTCGACATCGCGGATCTTGTCGAACTTGAGATTGGTGAATCCTGCGTCCGCGGCGATCTGGAACCAGGTGCTGTTGAGGGCTTCGCCGCTGCCGGATTGGTAAGGCGCGCTCAGCAGTTCGAGCGGGAGCGTGACGGGCGCGGAGAAGGTATTGGTCAGGGCGGGCTTTTGCGGTGCAGCGAGGCCGAGACGACGGTGGAAGCTGTCGATGACGCGGCTGTTGTAGTTCCAGCGCGTGGCGGCGGGGAGCTTCACATTGGCCTCGGCGTAGCAGGTGACGTCCATCGTTTGCGCGGCGAGGTCGAAGTCGAGAAGCTGCCAGGCCCAGTGGGCGATGGTCTTCTGCACGTCGTCGAAATCCACCTCGCTCGATTGGCCCCAGAATTGGTCCCATGCGGTGCCGCCCGAGATGATGTGGTAGATCGGCCACTCGCGGGTCTGGCCGCGGGCGTAGAGGTGGTGATGGGCTCCGATGTTCAGCACATGCTTCGGCGTCTCCGCGAGCATCGGCATGATCTCGCTGCGGAACCAGCCGGAGATATCGCCGACGTATTGCTCCGCTTGATAGGGGCGGTGGACGACGCTCACGCAGAGGTCGGCGGTCGCGTCGGTCTTGAGCGCATCGACCAGCGAGCGGAGCCATTGCTTCTGGGTCGCGCCGGTGTGCTCGCTGCTGGAGTGGATGAAGGCGACGTTCGCGAGCTGGTAGGCATAGTATTTCTCGCCTTCCGGTCCGGGAATGCCGGCGTAGCTGATGTCGTCGTAGCGGAAGATGCGGCCGTAAAGCGAGAGACTGGAATCGTAGTAGGTCTCGTGGTTGCCGACCGTCGTCATGATCGGGATATTCGGCGAGATCAGGCCGCACTGCTTGAAGTGCAGGTTGCGGTAGTGGTCGAGCGTGCCGACGTCCACCTGGTCGCCGGGCATCAGGATGAAATCGATCACCTCCTCGACCGGCTTGCCGTGGTCGGACTCGATCTTCGCCTTGCAGCAGGCGATGAGCTTCTCGTAGCGGTTCTCGCCGATAATCTGGTTGTCGCCCATGACGAGCACGCGCAGGCGTCCGGTCTTGGTCCCGGCGGGCGGCGGGGTGCGGAAGCGGAAGACGTCGGAGGGCGTCGTGCCATTGCGGACACGGTAGTAGTAGTAGGTCGAGGGACTGAGTCCGGTGATGCGCCCGGCGTGGTAGTGGTAGCCGGTGCCGAGCACGTCGAGCGCGGCGGTGACCGTGTGGTTCAGGCTGCCCGGGGAGGTGCCCCATTCAATGTGACCGTCGGGTGCGTTGTCCGAGAACCACGAGACCCACATCGAGTCGGGGCGCGGGGTCTGGAGGTAGGGACGGATGCCGGCGGGGATGCCGGTGTAGCCTTCGGGCAAGGCGAAGCCGCGGGTGGCGATGCCGAAGCCGCCGAGGGCGGAGATGCGGAGGAAGTCGGAACGGGTCATGATACGCTGCGAAGGAAACTTGGCCCTCAGATTCCGGGTTCCACCTCGTAAACGCGGTAGAAGCGGCGCGGTGGAGCAGGATCGGGAAGGATCTCCGTGAAGGTTGTGGTTCCGCCGGCATCGGCGGGATGTCCGGTGGCAATGCGATCCCAAGTGGTCTCGGGATCGCCCTCCAGGCTCGAGGAGGCGTAGATGTCGTACTGGCGATCCGCCGCAGAAGCCCACGCGATGACCACGGTGCTTCCCGACCGTGAGAACGAGAGGACCTTGAGATCCGCCGGGGGTTGGACCACGGTGAAGGCGATCGGTCCGTGTTCGATCGTGTAGCCTTCGTCAATGAAGAGGATGGCGTAGTATTCGCCTGCCGGAAGGTTGAAGCCCAAGGAGCCCGCGGGATGCGATCCTCCTGCGGTTTTGGTTCCGTTCAGGTAGTTCCATTGGTCGGAGTGGTTGTCGCTTGGAATCTTCGTGGCGGTGTAGATGCCGACCCACGAGTCGGGGTTGCCGGTCGTTCCCGACCAGGTGGCGGTGGTCGTTTCGCCTGCCGCGTATTCCAGCTTGTCCAACGAGAATGCGGCGGTGTTCCCGGAGTCGCGGAGGACCCTCAGGGTTGCGGTGTCGCTGCTTTGGTTCAGATCCAGCGTGAAGGTGGTGGACGGATCGGGAACCGTGAAGCTGCGCGATCCAATCCCGCTGACCCCATCGGTGTCCGAGGTGACGTCGTAGGTCGTGGTTCCATCCGAGATCTGCACGGGCAGGCCGGGCGGATAAACCGACCAATCGAGGGTGACCTGGTAACCGTCGGCGGCGGTGACGATGCGGGCGCCGGGATTGAAACTCTGGATATCCCCGCCGGAGATGGAAACCTGCTTGGTGCTGCTGCCGTTGGCGGTGAGGGTATAGGTGGTCGAGACCGTCGGATCCACCATGTAGAATCCTTCGCCGGTCACGGGATCGGTATTTGCCAACACGTTCACCGGCACGCTGCCGTCATCGAGAGTGAGAGAGGTGAGGACGGAGGGATTGACGATGGTCCAAGAGAGCGTGAACGGCTCGCCGACGAAGGAGGCATCCGCGGAGAAGGTGTCCACCGCGGCAACCAGTTCCTCGTTCACCGTGAGCGAGACATTGTCCATCATCCCGTAGTAGTCGTTGGTGGCGGGAGAGCCGGGGGCGAGGAGGTAGGTGGACGAGACATCGCCACCGAGCCGGATGCCGATGACTTGTCCGGCGAAAGCCGGAGGGACCGTGAAGGTGAGTGTCGCGGTGGTGAGGCCGGTGCTGCCGGAGTTCACCGTGATGATGTGGTCGTCGGGAATGGTGCCGCCGTTCGAGACCGATTGCGCCGCGAACTCGTCGGAGAACCACTGGTCCTTCGCGACCTCCATGCCATCGGCGGTCAGGGCGAGGGTCCACATCCGGCTGTTGCCGGCGGCGTAGGTCGAGGATCCGAACAGATCCACCTTCAGCTCGTAGGTGGCACCGGCGACGAACGTGCTGCCCGGACCGGTGAGGTCCTGACCGACGGGCCCGTTGACCGTGGTGGCGAAGGTGTTATCGGTGGGGAACGCTCCCCCGAAGTAGGAGGCGTCCCAGCCGTAGCCGCCGTCGGGTCCGCCGCGGACCGATCCGCCGTTGCTGTTCCAGGAATCGGCGAGGTTGCCGGTCGCGGCATCGAACCCGGCATTCTGAATCGTGAGATTCGTGATGGCCGCGGATTGGTCCATGGTGAAACCCGCAAGGCTGAGGACGGCAAGCCGGAGCCATTTCGAGAATGTGATCTTCATGGGAGTAAGGAGTTGGAGCGAGGGGACACGAAGATGGAGCGGTGAAGGGGGTCAGCGGCGGCGGCGGAGCAGGGCGAGAGCGGCAAGGCCACCCAGCAGGCCGGAGGAAGGCTCGGGGACGAAGATGCCGGCTGCCGAGGGGCCGCCGAGGGACAGGATGGCGGCGGGGCTCAGGGCCTCGTCGGTGAAGGCCACGGAGTTCACCAGCAGGGGATGGGTGTAGGTGCCGCTGGCGTCGCCTTCGTTGAAGAGCAGGAGATCGGCCCCGGCGTCCGCGTTGGAGAAGATGGCGAAGCGTCCATCGGCTAGGGAGCCACCGGTGCGGGTGAAGGCGAGATTGCCATCGATGAAGTATCTCACCGTGCCTGCGGCGAGATCCGCCGAGACCGCGATGCGGTGCCAGGCATCCTGGGTGAAGGTTCCGGCACCGGAATAGCCGAGAGCGCCGATACCGAGCTGGCCGGTATTGGAGATGTAGAAGTCGGCGTCGTTGCCGTTGCCGGTGTCGGTATTCATCAGTGCCTGCCAGCCCGCCGTACCGGGGCTGTAGATATCCATCAGCAGGGTGTACTGATTGATGTAGGCACCGCCGCCGTTGGGGCCGCTGCCATCGAAGGAAAGCAGCAGTCCATTCCCGCCGGCGGGCAGGGCCGGAACGCTCAGGTAGGATGCCGTCTCCCCGGCGATGTGCGGGATCGAGCTCCCGTTCGTAGTGGAATAGGCGAGCGAGCCCGGAGTGCCGGCACCGGCGGTGGTCATCGCGCCATTGCCCGCCGCGGAAGAGAGGTCCGCGGAATCGAAGGTCCACTCGTAAACGGTGGCGGCGGGAGCGACGGCGGAGAGAAGCAAGGGAAGGAGAATGAGGGGTTTCATGGACCCCCATGGTGGGGATAGTCCTCTTGTCGGGTAACGGGCAAATTCGACGGCGGGGGGCGGATTATCGACGGATGCGGTGC
>CAMLOZ010000323.1 GCA_946481625.1 uncultured Haloferula sp.
GTAGGCACCGGCGTAGATCCGGCTGGAGATCACCGGCGGATGATTCCCGGTGCCGGTGACGGTGAACTCGAAGGGCTCGCGGTCGGGGCTGGCGATCGTGATGGTCGCGCTGCGCCCGCCGCTGGCGGCGGGGTGGAAGACGATTTGAAGCAGCGCGGAGGAACCGGGAGCGATGCTCGTCTTCGTCAAGCTCCCCACCGTGAAGTCCGCGGGAGCGGAGCTGGTGACGGTGATGCCGGTGAGGTCCGCGTAGCCGGGATTGCGGAGGGTGAAGGCATCGCCCCAGCCGCCGCTCCCGGTGGTGAGCCCGATGCCGAAGTCATAGATGCCGCTACCCCCGGCGATGGACGCGCCATTCTTGTCCGCCACGGTGAGGTCCGCTTGCGAGGCACCGAGGAGGAAGACGTAGGCAGAGCCGGTATCGAGATCGGTCTCGTCGTAGATCCGGGGTGCGGTGGCGATCACGGTATCGCCATCGATCGCCACGCGTTCGCCGAGGTGCTGACGGTCGTAGGCATCCGGCGCGATCAGCTTCGAGTGCTGGGTCCAGCTCGTGCCCTGGCGGCGGAAGACATACACCGCGCCCCGGTAGTCGGCGGTGATGGCACCGACCACGGCGGTATCGCCTTGGATCGCGAGAGAGTAGCCGAAGTTGGCGTTGGAGTCCGGGTCGTTCGGCACAAGCGTCGCCTGACGTGTCCAGGTTCCCGCCGAGAGAACATGGACCTCCACCGCGCGCCGGAGCGGTTCGGCGAATTCGTTCGAACGCAGGATCGATACCAAGGCCGTGCCGCCATCGAGCGCGACCGCGTTTGCAAAGCCGGAGGCCGTTTGCTCCGGAAGGATGGCCGGCTGCCGGGTCCAGACGCCGCCGCTGCGGTGGAACATTTCCCCGCGCCACTGCCCTGCCGCGCCAGCGAGCAGATGATCGCCATCGAGCGCAAGCGAACGGCCGAAGAAGCCGATGGTCGCGCGGGTCTCCGCCACCAGCTTCGCCTCAAAACTCCAGGTATCGCCGGAGAGAGTGTAGGTATAGACACAGCCGGCCGTATGCAGGATGCCCGGGCCTTCGTAATGATCGCCGATCGCCACGGTATCGCCGCTGATGGCGATGGCCGCGCCATACATGCCGCTGTCCCCGTGCGGCGCGGGATTGTCGAAATGCGCGTGCTCGGTCCAGACGCCGCCGATCTTCTTGTAGAGATAGACGCGACCGAAGCGAGGGTTGTCCACGGGCGAATCGGGCACCGTGGCGTAGTTCGAGCCGACGAGGATCGTATCACCCTGGATCGCGGCGGAGACGCCGAAGCGATCGTGGATTTTGCCATCCGCAGGGTAAAAGCGGCCCGCATTCGTCCACACGCCTGCCGTCCGCGTCATCACGTAGGCGGCCCCGGCGCGGTAGCCGCGCGGCGTGGTGTCCTCGTCGGTGCCGAACACGGCGACATCGCCTTCGAACGCCAGGGCCGAGCCGAAGTGCGTACGGTATTTGCCATCGCCGGCATCGAGGTGGCCCTGCGGCGACCACACCGCGGCGGCGCGGCTGAAGGCATGCACCCTGCTATCGATGTAGCCGTAAACCGCATCCTGATCCCAGTAAGCGCCGATCAGGACCGTATCGGCATCGACCGCGGCGGACATGCCGAAGCCCTTCTCGCCGGTCCCGCTATCGGAGCCGAGCCGCTGCTGGAGCGCCCAGGAACTGCCGCTGCCGGTGAAGACGGCGGCGCTGCCGGTGTAGGGCACGGCCGGGAGATTCTCCGGCCGGTACCAGAAGCCGGACCCCACGGCGGTATTCCCGCTGAGGCCGACGGACCAACCGAAGCGGATGACATTCGCGCCGATGACGAGCTTCGCACGGTGGGCCCAGAGGGTGCCATTGCGGGTGAAGACATTCGCGGAGCCTGCCAGGCTGTCATCGCCGGGCGCACCGACGAGGGCGGTATCGCCATCGACCGCCACCGACGAGCCGAAGCTATCGCCGGTCGTGGCGACCTGCTGGCGGAGGGTGGCTTGCTCGACCCACTGGGAGCCGTTGTGAATCCACACGCGGGCGCTGCCGCTGTCTGGCACCGTGGGGCTCGAATCCAGCGGTGCGCCGATGAGCGCCGTATCCCCGTCGAGCGCGACGGAGTAGCCGAAGTAATCATCCGCCTCGCCATCCGCGGGGAAGATCGCCTGCCCCTCGGTCCAGGTTGTGCCGCTGCGGGTGAAGAAGCAGGCGGCACCGCGGTTGTTCTGGTCACCGGGGATGCCGATCAGCGCGCGGTCGCCATCAAGCGCGAGGTCGTAGCCGAAGTTGCCGAAGTTCCACCAGGTCATGTTCGCCGAGCGCAGCTCCGCCTGCCAGGACCAGGTGGTACCGCTGCGGGTATAGACTTGGATGCGGCCCCCGATGCTCGACGAGACGAGCGCGGTATCGCCATCGAGGGCGACGGCATGGCCGAACGACCCGCCGTAGCCCTGGTATGTCGGAAACCCGAGTTTCGCCTGGATGCTCCAGATGCCGTCCGTGCGGGTGAAGACCCAGGCCCAATTGCTGCCGACCGCACCGATCAACGCGGTATCGCCATCCACCGCGATCTCCGAGAGGCCGAAGCGGTCCTGCGGATGGCCTTCGCCGGTGATGTCCGGGAGGAGCTTCTGCTCGAAGGCGGTGACCAGCGGATCGATCATCACCGGATAGGTGGCGTGGCGGTCGTCGATCTCGAGGCGCAGCCCGCCATCGGTCGCGGCCATGGTGGCGGGCAAGGCGGTGCCCTCGGCGTCCCATGCCTTGAGCTCGGCGTAAGAGAGGATCGCTTCGCCGGAGGAGTTCAAGAAGAGGAGTTCCTCCGCGCTCCCGCCGGGCACCGCGGTCGCGCCGTCGAGCTCGAGATCGACCTGAAGCTTCTCCCGCGCGGCGGCGGGCCGGGAGTTGAAGGTGAAGCCGTGCTCGATGCCGCCCGGGCCGTTCTCGAACCACTCGCTGATTCCGCCGCCGTGGCGGTAGGTGACGCGGTGCCCGCTGGTCTCGATGGCGGAGTTGTTAGAACTGCCGGTGAAGCGGAGTCCGGCGGACATTTCCGGGCCGGTCTCGAAGCGCACGCGGTCGGCGAGGAAGTCCGCGCTCACGCGACCGGCGGGGTTGTGCGCGAAGTAAAGGGCACCCTCGTTGCCGGGCAAGGCAGCTTCGTTTTCGGAAAGGCGGACGACCTCGCGGCGCGCGGCATCGAGCGCGGCGTGCAGTTGGTCGCGTTCCACCGCGGGGAGGGAGTCGGCGGCTTGGGTCGGCGGAGTGCCTGCCAGTTCCGGGACCGGATTGATGGCGGCTCCCCGGGAATGGGCTTCGGGGCCTGCCCGGAAGGACCAGGTGGCGATGGCGGCAGTCAGCGCCGCGAGGGCGATTCCGATCCGTTTTCCAGCCGAAGCGGGGGCATGTTTCGCCATGATAGGAGGAGTTAGAGTCGCGCCGTTCTTTTCGAGTTGAGGGGTGCGGTCAATCGAATAGCGCGCGGAAAGGCCGCGGCGCTGCGGATTTCACCGGAAATTCATGATGGGGGGAAGCTGGAAGCACGGGTGCTTCCTCTACAAAGGCGGCTCTTCCCCGGCACGCGGCTTACGCCACCGAAAGCCGCCCCATCAACCCGCCGCCCGTAGGATGAAATAGAACGCGGAGTGCAGGCCGAGCAGAAGCAAGGAGGCCAGGAGCGTGGAACGGATCCGGGCACGTGTGACCGGCGAGGGATAGAATTTCCCCCGGATGTAGATGGAGCTGAAGATGACCCCCAGGGCGGCGACGTAAGTGACGGGCGCAAGGAAGGCCGGCGCATCGGTCACCCAGCGGCGGTAGATGCCCGCGGCGAGGAAACCGCTCCCCACCACCGCGCCGGTCGAAATGGAGATCTCCGCGAGATAAATCGAGAACAGGTCCTGGAGCGAACGCACCGTCCACGGATCCCGGAAGAACTGGGCCTCCGGATGAAGCGGGGTGAAGCGCGGCGGCGGCGCGGTGTCCAGCGCACGCGCCGCGTATCGGTAGGGCTTCACCTTCGGCCGCCTGCGATT
Source organism: uncultured Haloferula sp. (assembly GCA_946481625.1). The sequence continues at coordinate 4,048 of CAMLOZ010000323.1, forward strand.
CGTCCTCCGCCCTGAATCCGCAGCTGGATCGACGGGAAAAAGCGTCGTCACCTCGCTGTCCTGCGTCGGAGAAACGGGGACACGGGGAGCCGGATTCCCTTGCGGGGAGGGAGGATGAGGAGGCATGCGGGAATGTAAGGGTGGGGCGGGAAACCTTTTGTACGCCGCAGCAGCCATGCCAAGGACCCAATCTGAAACTCAAGGCACTGGTTATAAGTTATCTGCGAACCAGCAGAATCCGCCCCCAGATCGTCATCTAACTGAAATCCTTGCGAATTTCCTGCAATCCGTGCAGGTGCAAAACCGGACATGCCATGTAGGGCTGCGCCCCTACAACCACTCCCGGGGCACGCACCTGCCCCCCGGGGGAAGGGAAGGGGTGCCGCCGGGAGGGTTGGTACTATCCGGGGGGGAAATTCCGGGCTCAGGGAGCGGGGATGTCCTGCACGGTCTTCGGCGGGGCCGGTGCTTGCGCGGGCACCAGCAGATGGCTGCCCGCAGCCACGGTGAAGCCTGCTCCCCAGGACTCCGTGGTCTGGGGAACAAGGACACTGGCGAGATAGTAATAGTCCGCCTGCACCTGGGAACCGGTCACGGAGAGGACGAAGTAGCCGTGGCGGTCGAGATCCGCGAACTTCATGTGCGGGTTGTAGTTGATGTTCGTGGGCGGGTAGGGCTTGTTGATCACGTCCTCCAGCAGGCCGGTGAAGAACTCGCCGGTTTCCTCGTCGAAGTTCGCGGCGGAGAGGCTGGGCGTGACGAACTCCACGGCCACGGCACCTTCGCCGGTGGCAGGATTGTAATTCACGTTGCCGAACGCGGGGTCCGCGACCCAGTCCCCTCGTCCAAGTAACGGAATCGTCTGC
>CAMLOZ010000324.1 GCA_946481625.1 uncultured Haloferula sp.
GCGAAGCCGGATCGCTGGCTGTTCGAGTCGGTGCGGGAGGCACTGGCGATGGCCGGGGTCGAAGCGGAAGACGTGATGTACGTGGGAAACGATGTCCGCAACGACATCGATCCGGCGAGGGGGGTGGGATTCCGGACGGTGTTATTCGCGGGGAACGAGGGTTCGTTGCGTCTGCGAGGGCGGAGTGTGGATGAGTGCGGGGCGGATCATGTGATCCGGGATTTGAGGGAGATGCTGGGGTTGGCGGGTTCTCGGAGAGGTTTGTGCGAACCGTGACAGCCCGGGCTTCAGAGCAGGACGGTTAAGGACTCATTGTGGATGCGGGGATCCGCACGAAGCATCGGGACGGTTTGCCACGGAATATACGGATTCAACGGATTGCACGGATTTCGGTCGGGATTCAGAGTAAGAAGTGGAGATGGAATCCCTTGAAACGCTTCCGGCTCAACCCCGGCCCCGGGGCGGATCTGCAAGGGGTGAACGGGTGAAAAAACGCAGTTCGCTGCGATCCCTACGGGATCGGTGATGGTGGATACGGTCAACCGGTGGTGTCGCTTCGCTCAACCACCGGCTACTGCGCTGTGATCCCTTCGGGATCGAGGGGAGGCGGGTTGTTAGGCGGGGCGTGAATCGGACGGAAGGAGAGCCACCACCAGCCGGACGTCTCGGAGAGACGTCCCTGCCTCGGCCCAGGATGGGGGCTCGGCGGTGAATTCGACGGGGGACCCGGTGAGCGGATGCCGGAATGCGATCTTCCATGCGTGCAGGCACATCGGCGGGGAGCCGACGGAAAGTGTCTGGGTGTCTCCACGCTTGCCCTGCGGGAGATAGGCGGGGTCGCCCTTGATGGGAGATCCGGCATGCCAGAGGTGGATGCGGATCTGGTTGGTGCGGCCTGTTAGAGGGGTGACTTCCAGCAGGCTTGTCCCGTCCGGATCGCGGCTCAGGACGCGGAATTCGGTAAGGGCTTCCAAGCCGGTGTCATCGATTCCCCTCGCGCCGAGCGCGCGGGGCTCTTCCGAGATCGGAGCATCGATCGTGAAGGAATCTTCGGGCGGATGGCCGATGATGCGGGCGAGGTAGGTCTTCCCGATCTCCCCGCGGCTGAACTGCGGTTGGAGGAGCTTGGCGAAATGGCGGGTACGAGCACAAACCACGAGGCCGCTGGTATTGGCGTCCAAGCGATGGGCAGGGCGCGGTTTCTCGGGATGCCATGCTTCGTGCAGGAAATGAACCAGCGTGTTGCGGTTGAAGCGCCCGCTCGGATGCATTGGCAAGGGAGCAGGCTTGTGCAGGACGATGATTGCTTCGTCCTCGTGAAGGACCCGAATCGAGACATTCACTTCCGGCTCCACGGTGCCCGGAAAGATGCGTTGCCATTCCTCCCCTGCCCTTGCGGTTTGATCGGAAGCGGCAGGCATTCCTCTCGGATCGAGAATCAGGCCGTCTGTTAGATAAGCTTCCCAACCCTCCGGCGATGTGTGCGGGAACAGGCTTTCCAACACCGCGAGAATGGATGAACCGTCGAGATGCGCGGGGATGCGGATCGGACGGCGGTTTTCATAAGGCACGCAGCCCGGAAGCGGCTGCGTCGCACGGACCAGTGCCGCGTGGCGGGCGGCGATGCGCTCGCGCATGCGGTCGGCATCGGAGCGGTGGCAATGCGGGCAGGAGACATTCGGCACGTAGCGCGGATCCTCCTGCTCCTCCGCGGTGAGCGGAGCCTGGCAGGCGAAGCAAACGGCGGAACCGGTCTCGCGCAGCGCGGGATCGACGCCGACCCGCTGGTCGAAGACGAAGCACTCGCCGTCGTAGTGGTCGCCGCCGACTTCCTCGAAGTATTTCAAGATGCCTCCTTCGAGCTGATAGACCTCGCGGAAGCCCGCGCGCTCCATGAAGGGGGCGGCCTTTTCGCAGCGGATGCCGCCGGTGCAGAAGGTGACCACGGGGGCATCCCGCATCTCCGGCGGAAGTTTCGCGACGGCTTCGGGAAAATGGCGGAAGTGATCGATGCCGGCGGGGATGGCATTGCGGAAGGTGCCGAGCTTCACCTCGTAGTCGTTGCGGGTGTCGTAGAGGACGACCGGCTTGCCTTCATCGAGCCACTGCTTGAGGGTGCGCGCCCCGATGCGGGGCGATGTGTAGGTGGCGGGATCGATGCCCTCCACCCCGAAGGCGATGATCTCCTTCTTCAAGCGCACGAGCATGCGGGAGAAAGGCTGTTCCCCGCTGACGCTGTATTTCGGCGCGAGGTCTTCGAGGCCCGGTAGTTCACGGAGCCTGACGACGAGCTCCTCCACGGCTCCGGCGGCGCCTGCGACGAAGAGATTGATGCCCTCGGGCGCGAGGAGGATCGTCCCTTTCAGGTTACGGGGCTTGCAGAATGCCAGGAGGTCGGCGCGCAGGTCCTTCAGCCCTTCCATGCGGGCGAAACGGTAGGCGGCGATATTGGTGACGGCGGGCACGCGGCGAGGATGAACAAGAAGGCGGGCGGAGACAATCGCGGGACTTAGGCAATCACTCCAAGCCCGCACCGCTCAGAAGATAGGTCGCGAAGGAACCCAGCCAATGCTCGCCCTCGTAGTGGCCGGTCTCGACCATCGCCAGGCCGGCGACGGTGTGTTTCCCGGCGGAATCCAAGAGCAGCTTCTTGCGCGGATCGGAATCGGGCAGGACGGAGGCGATGCCGCGCATGGTCCATGCACGGTTCAGGTTCAGCCCGGCAAGGTGGATCAGGTGGCCGTCGGTGGGATCGCTCACGGCGACGGGAGTGAAGAGATTTCCCGCCTCGCCCTTCGCGAGTCCAGGAAGGTAATCGCCGAGCCACTGCGAGAACTCTTCCGCAGGCAGCACGCGGCGCATCAGATCCGCGGTGTTCAGACCCGGCGAGAAGAAGTCATTCCCGGATGGCTCGTAGGCCGCGGGGTAACTACGATCCTTCCCGTAGAATGCGCGTGCCTTTTCGATCACGAGCTTCTCCAGCCCGGCATCGCCGGTGGCGCGGGCGTAGTCCAGCATCTGGCCGAGCGGGAATGCGGTCTCCGGGTGGAAGCCGCAGCGGACGGGCCAATCGAGCTTCGGAAGATAGTCCATCGCGAGCCCCGTGATCTCCTTCTCCAGCACCGTGAAATGGGCCGCCCAGCGTTTGGCGTCGGGATCGTCCCAGCCGCGCAATTCCAAGGCGAGCCGCAGCGCCCAAGCCCAGCCGTACATGCGCTCGAAGCTGCGGTTTTCCTTGGACCGGAAGTAGAGGGCCTCCGTTTCCAAGCCTTCCTTGGTGAAGCGCCCGTCGAGAACCTTCCTCGCTGCGGCGGCGAAGGGTGCTCCGGGATACATCTTCAACAGGCGAACGAGGGTCCAGTGTCCGTGCACGGACGAGTGCCAGTCGAAATGGCCGTAGAAGACCGGGTGCATCTGGCGCGGGGTCTTCAGGTCGTCAGGACCGATGGTCACGTGGCCGGTCTTGTTCGGGAACTCGCGGTCGATTCCCGCGAGGGCGAGTTTCACGAATCCGGCCGCCTGCTTCTCGGTCATCATGGGTTTGTCCTGCCCGAAGGCCGCCGGGACGACAAGCGCGGCGATGGCGGTCAGTGTCGCGATTCGCATCATGGCGGGAAGAAAGCGGGCGGCGGGCGGGGCGGCGAGCAGATTAGCGGGGCTCAACTGCGAATCGCCCAGCGCAGCTTGGCGGGAATGCTGCGCGGATTCGCCCGGCGCTCTTCCGGGCCGGCGACGATCACATTATCGCTCACCGCGGAGTAGATTCCGTCGCGGAGTCCGGCTTGGAACGACTTCTTCACCCTGCGGTCCTCGCCCGAATGGAAGGTGAGGATCGCCGCCCGGCCACCCGGTTTCAGGCAATGCGGCAGGACGCGCAGGAAGGCCTCGAGCGCGGTGAACTCCTCGTTCACCGCGATGCGGATCGCTTGGAAGACGCGGCGAACGGTGAGGTCGATGCGCTCATCGTCGAGCTTCGAGATTTCCGGCACGGAGCGGACGGACTTCGCGAGGGCGAGCGTGCCGGAGAAGAGCTTGCCTGCCAAAGCCGTAGCGATTTCTTCGGCGCGCGGTTCGTCGGAGTGGTCGCGCAAGGCTTCCGCGAGGGAGGGAGGCTTCACTTTCTGCAGCCACTCCGAGGCGGGTATCCCGCGCCGGGGATTCATGCGCATGTCGAGCGGCCCGTCGGTCTTGAAGGTGAAGCCGCGGGAAGGGTCGTCGAACTGCATCGAGGAGCAGCCGAGATCGGCGAAGACGAAATCCACGGCGTCCCATTGGAGGCTGTCGAGGACCTTGCGGATGCCTGCGTAGTTCGAGCGGACCGCTTGGAAGCTTTCCGGCCCGTAGCCGAGATCCCGCAAGCGCGCCTCGGTCTTCGGTTGCTCGATCGGATCGACATCGAGGCCGACCAGATGGCCGCCGGGAGCGATCCGGGAGAGAATCTCGCGGGCATGGCCGCCATAGCCGAGGGTGGCATCCACCCCGTGCAGCCCGGGTGCGAGCGCCAGCGCAGGCAACAAGCCGACGCGCGACGCCAGCCAGTCCGCGGACCCGTTGCACAAGATTCGCGTCGATGTGAGCGCGAATTACGTCGGCGAACAATCCAAGCCTGACGAAGGCCACTATGCCTTTTCCTACACCATCACCATTCGCAACGAAGGCCAGGTGCCCGCGCGTTTGCTGACGCGTCATTGGGTAATCACCGACGCCAACGGCAAAGTGAAAGAAGTGCGTGGCGAAGGCGTGGTCGGCGAGCAGCCGTACTTGCTGCCCGGTCAGGGTTTCCGTTACTCCAGCGGTGCCGTGTTGGAAACGCCCGTGGGGGCCATGCAAGGCAGCTACCAAATGTTGGGCGATGACGGCGCGCACTTCGATGCGCCGATCGCGCCGTTCACGTTGGCCATG
>CAMLOZ010000325.1 GCA_946481625.1 uncultured Haloferula sp.
GCAAGAGCTGGCTCTTCTTCGGTGACCAGCGTTACACCTACGATTTCCTCTATCAGGTCGAGTGGCAGGAGCACCTCAAGGATGGCAACCTCGGCAAGCTGGATGTCGCTTTCTCCCGCGACCAGCCGGAGAAGGTCTATGTGCAGCACCGCATGCTCGAGCGTGGGAAGGAACTCTACGGCTGGCTGCAGGAGGGCGCGCACTTCTACGTCTGCGGCGATGCCTCGCGCATGGCCAGCGACGTGCACGAGGCGCTGATCTCCGTGGTGGAGAAAGAAGGCAAGCTGCCACGCGATGCGGCCGAGGCCTATGTTGAAGATTTGAAGAAGTCCAAGAGGTACCAACGCGACGTTTACTGACGCGAAGTTCCAAGTCTCAAGTTCCAAGATCCAAGAAACAGCCGGTCGAATCCACGGATCCACGGCCGCTGACCACTCCGATGAGCGAAAAGAAACTCTCTGCAAACGAAGGCATCAAGACCCGTTCGAACTACCTGCGTGGGACGATCCAGGAGGGCTTGACCGACCTGTCCACCGGCTCGATGTCGGAGGATGACCAGCAGTTGCTGAAATTCCACGGCACCTACCAGCAGGACGACCGCGACCTGCGTCCGGACCGGCGCAAGCACCGGCTGGAGAAGGCGTATTCCTTCATGATCCGGATCCGTGTGCCCGGCGGTGTGGCGACTTCACAACAGTGGCTGGAAACGGACCGGCTGGCGGAGCAATTCGCGAACGGCACCATCAAGCTCACGACGCGCCAGGCCTTCCAGTTCCACGGGATCATCAAGAGCAACCTGAAGCGCACGATCAAGGAGATCAACCAGGCGGCGATGGATACGATCGCGGCTTGCGGCGACGTGAACCGCAACGTGATGTGCAATCCGAACCCGTATCTCTCCTCGGTGCATGCCGAGGTGTTGAAGGCGGCGCAGGACATTTCCGCGCACCTCACGCCGGCGACCCGCGCCTATCACGAGATCTGGCTGGACGGAGAGAAGATCGGGACTTCCGAGCAGGAGGAACAGGAGCCGATCTACGGCAAGACCTACCTGCCGCGGAAGTTCAAGATCACCATCGCGGTGCCGCCGAGCAACGACGTGGACATCTTCGCGAACTGCCTTTCGTTCATCGCGATCGTCGAGAATGGAGAGCTTGTCGGCTACAATGTGGCCGTTGGTGGCGGCATGGGTTCGACGCACGGCAACGAGGCGACCTACCCGCGGCTTGCGGACGTGATCGGCTTCTGCACGCCGGAGCAGATCGTGGACGTGGCGGAGAAGGTGGTGCTGGTGCAGCGCGACTTCGGCGACCGCACGGACCGCAAGCATTCGCGCTTCAAGTACACCGTGGACGACCACGGGCCGGAATGGATCCTTGCGAAGCTGAACGAGTATCTCGGCTACGAGCTCGGACCGGTGCGCCCGTACGAGTTCAAGGACAACGGCGACCGCTTCGGCTGGGTCGAGGACGAGAACGGGAACTTCCACTACACGCTCTTCGTCGAAGGCGGGCGGGTGCTGGATACCCCGGCCTATCCGATGCGCACCGGCCTGCGCGAGATCGCGAAGATCCATGACGGCGACTTCCGCCTGACGGCGAACCAGAATCTCATCATCGCGAACATCTCGGCGAAGAAGCGTTCGGAGGTGGAGGCGCTGCTCGAGAAGTACGGCATGCATCATAGCCACGAGCGGAGCGCGCTGCGGCTCGCCTCGATTGCATGCGTGGCGCTGCCGACCTGCGGCCTGGCACTGGCAGAGGCCGAGCGCTACCTGCCGGAGGTGGTCACCGAACTCGAGGAGGAACTGGAGAATGCCGGCTTGCGCCACGACTCGATCACCATCCGCATGACAGGCTGCCCGAACGGTTGCGGTCGTCCGTTCATCTCCGAGATCGGCTTTGTAGGCCGTGGTCCGGACCGCTACAACCTTTACCTCGGCGGCGGGCACGCGGGCCAGCGGCTCAGCAAGCTCTATCGCCAGGACATTCATTCGAACGAGATCCGTGCGCTTCTCGGGCCGATCTTCCAGCGCTATGCGAAGGAGCGGTTTGACGGCGAGCACTTCGGTGATTTCGTCATCCGTGCCGGGTACGTGGCCGAGACCAAGCAGGGTTCCGACTTCCACAAGAACATCAAGGAAGAGGCGCTCAAGAACTGAACCGGCCGTGAACAGGGAATGTGAAACCGGATACCAGCGGTGTCGGCCTTAGGCCGACCCTCCGCTCCGTTTCACCGTTTCTAACCACAATCATTCCCTAGCGTTCATCGCGGTTTACCACCATGTCCACCATCACACGCATCGCCACCCCGACCGAAGCCGACGAGCTTTCGGCGGAACTCGCCCGCCTGAAGGCAGGCGAGCGGCTCAAGCTTCTCCACGAGCGCTACGGCAAGCGCTTGGTCGCCTCGACCAGCTTCGGGCTGCAGGCCGCCGTCATGCTCGACCTCATCGCCCGGAACGCGCCGGAGATCCCGGTGGTGTTCATCGACACCGGCTACCACTTCCCGGAGACCTACCGCTACGGCGAGGAACTTGTTTCCAAGCTGGGCACGGATCTCCGCGTCTATCATCCGACCCACTCCGCCGCGCGCATGGAAGCCCTGTGGGGCAAGCTCTGGGAACAGGGGAAGGAGGGCCTGGACCACTACGGCGTGCTGACCAAGATCGAGCCCATGGACCGCGCCCTGCGCGAGCTCGGCGCGGATGTCTGGATCAGCGGGCTGCGCCGGAGCCAGTCCAGCACCCGGATCGAACGGCCTTTCGCCGAGCAGCAGAAGAAGACGCTGAAGGTTTATCCGATCCTCGATTGGGCGGACGCGCAGGTTTCCGTGTACATGCACGATCGCGGCTTGCCCCGGCATCCGCTCGAAGAGCAAGGTTACGTCACCATGGGCGACTGGCACAGCACCCGGCCCGCCGTCGATGGTCTCTCCGCGGAGGACACGCGCTTCAACGGCGAGAAATACGAGTGCGGACTCCATCTCGACTCCGGCAATACCGACTTTCAGATTTGAGGCAGAAACATGAGGACGCCAGACCTCAGGCTTGAAAGGGCACACCCGGCATCGGCCGCGCAAGCTTGCAGTCTTCCGTCTTGATGTCTGAAGTCTCCCCAATCCAACCCCAGACACGCATTCCCATGCCTATCGCACAATCCATTGCCGACACGATCGGCAACACGCCGCTGATCCGCCTGAACAAGATCTCCGCCGATTCCGGTGCGGAGGTTCTTTTGAAAGCCGAGTTCTTCAATCCGCTCTTCAGCGTGAAGGACCGCATCGGCAAGGCGATGATCGAAGCCGCCGAGAAGGACGGCTCGCTCAAGCCGGGCGGCCTGATCATCGAGCCCACTTCCGGTAACACCGGCATCGCGCTGGCCTTCGTGGCCCGTGCGAAGGGCTACCGCTGCATCCTGACCATGCCGGAGAGCATGTCGGTCGAGCGCCGCGTGCTGCTGCGGCTGCTCGGCGCGGAGATCGTGCTGACCCCGCGCGCCCGCGGCATGGGCGGCGCCATCGCCAAGGCCAAGCAGCTACTCGAGGAGAACCCCGGTTCCTTCGGCCCTGGCCAGTTCGACAATCCGGCGAATCCTGAGATCCACCGCAAGACGACCGCCGAGGAGATCTGGCGCGATACCGACGGGAAGATCGACGCCTTCGTGGCGGGCGTGGGCACCGGCGGCACCATCACGGGTGTCTCGGAGGTCATCAAGTCCCGCAACCCGGCCCTGAAGTCCTTCGCGGTCGAGCCCGTCGCCAGCCCGGTGATTTCCGGCGGCCAGCCGGGTCCGCACATGATTCAAGGGATCGGCGCCGGCTTCATTCCGAAGAATCTGAATACCGCGATCGTCGATGAGGTCATTCTGGTCTCGAACGAGGATGCCTTCGCCACCGCCCAGCTCCTGAATCAGGAAGAAGGCATTCCCGCCGGCATCTCGACCGGAGCCAACGTGTGGGCCGCCATCCAGGTGGCCAAGCGTCCGGAGTTCCAAGGCAAGCGCGTGGTCACGATCGGTGCTTCGTCCACCGAACGCTACCTTTCGACCCTCTTGGCCGAGAAGGTCCGCGAGGAAGTCCAAAGCCTGCCGGTGGCGGAGATTTGAGGCGGTTTTATCGCCGGCCCTCGTTGCCGGGGTGATTGATTCAATGAGCGCTCCGTCCCTGGAAAGGGCGGGGCGCTTTTGTTGGTGGACGAATGGACAGGATGAACGCGGATGGGGAGTTGGGGGTGGGGAGATTCAGTGCGGCGGGCCGCCGCGCTCTACCGGGATATGAAAGGGGGCGCGGGACGCCCCCCTCTTCGGGAGATGTTGCGGACTCGTTTTCGGGTGAGAACTTGTAGGGAGAATGATCGTATCGGGAGGACGATGATGCCGGTGTTCCGTGGTTTGATCCGTGTTTGGATGACTCTCATCCTTCCGCTGGAGACGGTGATGGCGGAGGGAAAAGGAACGCTGGATGGGATGGTGGTGTGTGGCTATCAGGGGTGGTTTCGCGCGGAGGGTGATGGTTCGGGGAACGGATGGTTCCACTATTCCGATGGCGGGAAGTTCGAGCCCGGGAACACGCAGATCGAGATGTGGCCGGACATGGGAGAACTTGCTTCCGATGAGCGTTTCCCGACGCCGCTGCGCCATCTAGATGGGAGCGTGGCGGAAGTCTTCAGCTCGGTGAGGGAGCCCACGGTTCGCCGCCACTTCCGCTGGATGCGCGAGTACGGCATCGATGCCGCGTTCGTGCAGCGCTTCGCGGGGTTGTCGCGGAATCCCGCGCATCGGGCGTCGATGGATACCGTGCTGGCGCATTGCCGCGCGGCCGCGAATGCCGAGGGCCGCAAGTGGATCGTGATGTATGATCTCTCGGGACTGAGGACCGAGCACTTCAGCACCGTGT
>CAMLOZ010000326.1 GCA_946481625.1 uncultured Haloferula sp.
AGATCATCTTGTCCACGTCCTTCGAGCCGCGATTGCGGCCCGTGTTCACGTCGATGGAGATGAGCGCCTCCGTCTCATCGATCACGATGTAGCCGCCGCAGGGCAGCCAGACCTGGCGCGAGAAGGCCTCGTCGATCTGCTTCTGGATGTTCACCGCCTCGAAGATCGGCTGCGAGGTCGGCAGGTGATGGATTCGGCGCTTGGCGCGGCGCGAGATCTTGCCGGCGATCTCGCGGATGAACTCGGTCGTTTGGGCGTCGTCGCACAGCACCTGATCGACTTCGTCGGTGAGGAAGTCGCGGGCGGTGCGTTCGATCAGGCCGGGCTCCTGGAACACGCAGAGCGGTGCCGGGCCGGAGTCGCGCTTGTCCTCCACCGAGCTCCACTGCTCGAGCAGCATGGCGAGGTCGCGGACGAAGTGACGGGCCCGTGTGCCGTGGGCAACGGTGCGCATGATGATGCCCATGCCTTCCGGCACGCTGAGCTTCTGCATGATTTTCCGCAAGCGCAGGCGCTCCTTCGGGTCCTCGATCTTGCGAGAGATACCGAACTGCTCGGTGAAGGGCATGAGCACGAGATAGCGGCCGGCCAGCGAGATGTTCGTGGTGACGCGCGGGCCCTTCGTTCCGATGGGGCCCTTGGACACCTGGATCATGATCTCCGAGCCGATCGGATAGATGCTGGGGATGTCCTTCGAGGTGATCTTCTGCTGCTGCTTCTTCTTGCTGCTGCTCGCGCGCTCGATCTCTTCGAGACCGGCGTCGAGTGCCGCGGGAATGGCGTCCCAGAAATGGAGGAAGGCGTTCTTGTCGAGGCCGATATCGACGAACATGGCCTTCAGGCCCGGCTCGATGTTCTTCACGCGGCCCTTGAAGATGCCGCCGACGATGTTCTGCTCGCCCTCGCGCTCGACGGTGTATTCCTCGAGGACACCGTTATCGAGAAGGGCAACACGTCGTTCCAAGCGTTCGACATTGACGATAACCGTATTGCCTTCCTTGGGGTTCGGTCGCCCGATTCCAAGGAAGCGTTTGATTTTCTGAATCATGGATTTGATAAGACAGGAGGTGGGAAATTGAGTCAGCGGTTGCGCGGCTTCGCATTCTTGCGCGGGGCCACGGTGCCTTCGGCATCCGCTTCGGGAGTGATGGTTGGACTAGGGGTGACTGTAGGTTGATTGTTATCGGGATTGCCGGGAACGATCCCGGCGGCCGCGGCGGCGTCCGCGGCTTCATCGCCGGTTTCGCCGTCGTCCTGGGTGACATCGATCGCGGCGAGCACGTCCTCTGGCAGTGCGATCTCCTTGATCGCTTCGAGCTTGCCGGGGACCGGTTCGAGAGGGTGGAGGGGCAGCTTCATCCCCTCGTCGCGGGAGAAGAGGCCGCGCATGACCAGATGGACGAGGGGGCCGCAGACCGCGCCGCCCGACTTGCCTTCGTGGACGAAAATGCACACCGCGTAGCGCGGGTTCTCGTAGGGGCCGAAAGCCATGGTCCACGAGTTGTGGCGCTGGTAGCTGCCGACCATTTCCGCCTGCGCGGTGCCGGTCTTCGCGGCGATCTCGTAGCCCGGGATCTTCACGCGGCCGGCGGTGCCGCCGGGCTGGTTCACGGCCATCCACATGCCCTTGCGGATCCGCTCCATGTCCGCGGGCTTCACGCCTTCCTTGATCAGGTCCACCTTGAGGCGCGGGGTGTCTTCCACCAGCACGTTGCCGCCTTGATCCACGGCCTTCTTCACCAGGCGGGGATGGTAGTAGCGTCCGCCGTTGGCGACACAGGAGGCGATGGCGCAAAGCTGGAGCGGGGTGGCCAGCGATTGTCCCTGGCCGATGGAAAGGAAGGCCATGTTGACCGGGGTCGGCCGGTCGTTCGGATTCTTGCGCTGCCACTCGCGGCTGCCGATCACGGCTCCGGGGTATTCGCCCGGCAACGGCACGCCGGTCTTCTCGCCGAGGCCTAGCATGCGGAAGCCATCGGCCATTTTCTTGGGGCCGAGCGTGTTCGCCATCTGCATGAAGTAGGGATTGCAGGACTGCTGGATGGCCTTCGGAAGGTCCAGTCCGCCGTGGCTGCCACCCTTTTGCGCGATCCAGCAGCGCACCTTGGTGCTGCCGTAGGGTACGTAGCCGTTGCAATTGAAGCTGCGGCCCGCCAGGCCGTTCATCGCCCCGGTGAGCGCGGTCGGGACCTTGAAGGTGGAACCCGGCGAGAAGGCGCTGATCGAGCGGTCGATCATCGGGTGAAGCTTGTTCTCGTCGTATTCCTTCTTCTTCGCGACCGTGATACTGGGGACGTAGTCGTTCGGATCGTAGTCGGGGATCGACGCCATCGCCAGGATCTCGCCGGTGCGGACATCCATGACCACGCCGGAGGCCGTGCCCGCGCGGCGAAGCACGTTCGACAGGAGATACTGGACCTCGGCGTCGATTGTCAGCGTGACGTCCGCGCCCGTGCCGGGCTCCTGCGCGTCGATCTTCTCCCCGATGATCTTGCCCTTCTCGTTCTTGACGATGATCTTCCAGCCCTCCGCGCCGTTCGGGTTGTCCGGCGTCACCCCGCGAAGCATGTCATCCAGGGTGGCCTCGACACCCGCCACGCCCACGTCGTCGCCGACATACTGGTAGCCGAACTTGTTGTAGGCGTCCTTGGGGATGTCGCCCTTGGCCCACTGGCGGAGGTAGCCGAGGGTGTGGCAGGAGAGTGCCTTGTAGGGGTATTCCCGTTGCGGCCGGACGTTGAGATAGACGCCGGGCAGCTCGAGCGAGTGCTCGGCGAAGCGGGCGAACTGCTCGTAGTTGATGTCCGTGGTGTAGGTGAAGGGGACGAGACCGCCGTGGGTCTTGTAGTGGCTGACCAGCGCCTTCGAGTTGAAGTCTTTCGCCAGCCCCAGCTCCTGAAGCGGGGGAATGATCCGCTCCTTCACGATCGACAGGATATCCGCCTCCTTGCGGGTGCGGCGCATGCCGTCCTCCCAGGCGGCCACTTCCACCACCGGGCCGTCGTTCCGCTGCAGACGGTAGGCGTCGTGGATCTCCTGGAGATTGAAGGAGACCTCGTAGTTGCGCTTGTTGCGGGCGAGTTCGATGCCGTGACGGTCCTTGATGATGCCGCGTATGCCGGGCTCGCGGACGGTGATCTGGCGATTGCCGGGCACGTCCTTCTGGAACTCCTCGCGCTTTTCGATCTGGAATTCGTAGAGGCGACCCAAAAGCACTCCGAAGCCCGCCAACACCAAGGCGGTCAGCAGGTAAACGCGGAGACGGTAGCGTGGTTCCACAATCATGCCAAAGAGCGCCGGCGGCGCGGTTTCTTCTTCAGGCCTTCGAAGCGGATCTCATACCCGAATTTCTCCGCGATCTGGAACAGGATCCAGAAGACGACGGGCGAGAAGAGCATCGTGAGGACGGAGGTGAATACGATTTGAAACAGGGTGGCACGGGGGAAATGGAAATCCCCGCGGACGAAATTGATGATAAGGAATTCGGCGACGAGATAGATGAAGATCGAGACTCCGACAAGGAAGGTCGAGAACTGCCACTTGCCCTCCCGGAACAGGGGCTGGATGCCCTGCATCAGGTAGCCGATCAGGCCGTAGAGGACGATCGAGTAGCCGAAGCGCAGCGACTCCGCCGGGTACTTGTAAACTTCCGGATCGCCGCCGGGCGGGCCCAAGGCTCCCTGTGCGTCCCAGAGGAAGCCGCAGATGAACGCGAGCGCCAGCATCACCGGCGGCCCCACCGTCACCGAGGCGCAGAGGAACACTAGCGTGACCAGCAGCAACCGCGAGTTGTAGACCCCGGTCAGCGCGGGAATGAACTGCTGCGCCACCAGGGCGAACAGGATCATGAGAAGGATGCTGAGCGAGTAGCGGATCACGGGATCATGGCAGCGGAAGGAGGAATACCGTGCCCAGATCCGTGAAATCGACCGATGGCCGGACCAAAGCTTCGGTATCGAGCGGGCCGGGTTCGACCGACTCGATGGTGCCCACCAGCACGTTCGACGGGAACAATCCGCCCAAGCCGGTGGTGAACACGCGGGTGCCCGGACTGATCCGGGCCTTCGCGGAAAGGAAACGGAGGCGGAGCAGCGGCTCCCTCTCGTATTGGCCGCGCTGGCCGCTGAGGATGCCCACTTCGGGCGTCCCCTCGACCTGCACGGAAACCTGGCATGCCTCGTCGGTGAGGAGGATTACCGAGGAAAGCTTGTCGCCGACGCGGTCGACCTTGCCGACGAGGCCGCCATCGGCCACGACCGGCTGGTGGACTGCCACGCCGCTTTCACTGCCGCGGTCGATCTCCACCGTCTGCCACCAGGTGGTGGGCTGGCGGCGGATCACCTTGGCGGCGCTGGCCTTGAAATCCATCCGCTTCTGGAAATCGAGCGCCCGGCGGAGGCGGGCGTTCTCGGCGTCCACCTCCAGCGAGTGGGCTTCCACCTGCCGGAGACGCTCGTAATCGGTGCGGATGATCTTGAGTTCCTCCTCCAGCTTCTTCGAGTGATCGACCTCGTCGAGGAAGGTCCGCGCCTTGGTCTCCATCTCGGAGCCGGCGGTAAGGAAGGGGGTGAGCCAGGCGTAATAGGTTCGCTGGATTTCACGCACGGTACGCTCGCTCCGGGTGAGCGCCCAGGTGGCGCCCCACAGGAAGAGCAGGAATGCGATGAGATTGAGCGGCCTCATGGCGAGGAGCGCCCGGCGAGGCCGGTCAGTAGTGGGATGAGGTGGTCACCCGCTTCAGCACCTCGATCTCCTGGAGCATCTTGCCGGTGCCTTCCGCCACGGCGCTGAGGGGATCCTCGGCGACATGCACGGGCAGCCCGGTTTCCTCCCGGAGAAGTCGGTCCAAGCCACGCAGCAGGGCTCCGCCCCCGGCCAGCACGATACCCCGGTCC
>CAMLOZ010000327.1 GCA_946481625.1 uncultured Haloferula sp.
GCCATCGGTGAAAAGCAGGATGCGGTTCACCTCCGAAAGCAGTACCGTGCCGGAGGGATACTCCGCCTTCTCGATCAGGCCGAGCCCGGGGCCCTTCTCCTTGCGCACCGCCGCAAGCTGCCGCACGCCGCCGGGTCCGGTCGCGACCGCCCCCGGATGGCCCGCGCAGGCGTACGTGAGCGTACCCGTCGTGAGATCGGCCACGGCATAGAACGCGGTGGCGAACATGGTGGCACCCGCACGGTCGAGGATCGCCGCAAGACCGTTGTTGAGCCCCGAAAGGAAAGCGGTGGGATCGCCGGCACTGCGGCGCTGTTTTTCTAACAGACCACGCAGCATCGCGACGACCAGCGCCGAGCGGACCCCGTGACCCATCACATCGCAGATCAGCATGCCCGCCTTGTCGTTCGAGATCCGCAGCACCTCGAAGAAGTCCCCCGCCATGCCGGAGATGGGAAGGTAACGCGCCCCGAAGGTGAGGGTCGATTTGCCGTTGCTGACCTCCGGGAAGCTGGACCCGGCCAAGGCCTGCTGGATCTCCCGCGCAAGCTGCAATTCTTCCTCATAAGCCTCATTGCGCACTTGAAGCTCGGCCGCGAGGTCGGTCGCCTCCTGCCTGGCGGTTACAAGTTCGGTCACATCGCTCGACACGCCGAAGGTCCCGCGGACCTCCCCGTTGCTATCGATCCACGGGAACTTCGAAGTCAGCACCCAGGTGTCGTCGCCGCCGCGCCATGTTTCCTTCTCGACCTTCTCGTTCACCGGCTCGCGCGTCTCCATGATGCGCTTCTCGTCCGCCTCCGCTTGTTCCCAGTGCTCCCTGGCGAAGAAATCGCGGTCATGCTTGCCGGTGAGCTCGGCGGGTTCCTTCAAGCCGATCCATTCCGCCATCTGCCGGTTGGCGAGGACGAAGCGCGACTGCCGGTCCTTGAAGTAAACCTGAAGCGGCACGTGATCGATGAGCATGCGCAGCAAATGCCGTTCTTCCTCGATCTGGGCCTCCGCCTGCTTGCGCAGGGAGATGTCGATCATCGAGCCGGCAATGCGTTTCGCCTGACCCTCGCGGGTGCGGACCACCGTGCCGCGGATCCGCAGCCAGCGCCAGTGGTCGCTACCCGTCTTCACGCGGCAGTCGATCGCGAACAACTCGGGACCGGAGGGATTCAGAACATTCTGGAGCGCCTGCGAAAAGCGGGCGCGGTCCTCCGGGTGGATATCTTCATGCGGCTCCAGGAAAAGGTTCGGGGCCGAGGCGAGCCCGCATTCGAGGAACTCCATGATGCGGCGCGAGTAATAGACCTCCGGCTTGCCGACCCACCAGTCCCAGATGCCCTCGTTCGACGCCCTCAATGCCAGGACCAAGCGCTCCGCATCATCGGAGCCCGCTCCACTCGCTGCATCCGGGTGACTCATGGACTATCAGGAAAGCATCACCATCCCATGGCGGCAATCTGTTTTCCGGCCATGCAGGGCGGGGAAGCTCCCCGCTTGATTTCCGCCGCCTCCGTATCAGATTGCCATTCACTTTGAAGCCCGCCGCCTGTCTCGCACTCTTCCTCCTTCCGCTCGCCGCGGCGGAACCGCCCGCCGTGATCCTGCCGTCCTGCTGCACGGGTGACAGCCGTTCGACGGCCATGGAGACCGACCCTTTCGCCGATCCGGCCAAGTGGTCCTTTTCCAATGAAGCTTCCTGGAAATGGTCGGGCGAAGGCGAGGACCGCGTCCTGCAACTGGTGGCGCAGACCGGCACGAAGCCGAAATACCGCAGCCCCTTCAACCTCGCCTGGTGCGGCGGGAAGGAATGGAAGGACTTCACCCTCACCGCGGAAGTCCGCCTGACGAAATTCGACGCCGGCAACAACGACCTCTGCATCGCCTTCGGCCGTGCCGCGGAGAACCGCTTCTACTACGCCCACCTCGGCGAGAAGGCCGACGAGCCGCACCACCAGATCCACATCGTGGACAACGCCGACCGCAAGCCCATCACCACCTTCCGCACCACCGGCACGCCGTGGAAGGAAGGCCGGTGGCACCGCGTGAAGATCGTCCGCAACACCGCCACCGGCGACATCGGCGTGTGGTTCGACGAGATGGACAAGCCCGTCCTCACCGCGCGGGACAAGACGCTCGAATGGGGCCGGATCGGCCTCGGCTCCTTTGACGACCTCGGCGAGTTCCGCAACGTCCGCATCCGCGGCACCGGCCGCTAGCGCCGCCCCTTCTCGCGCGGCAGCAGCGGCAGCAGTTCCTTGAAGTAGGTCTTGTCCTCGATGTCGGTGTGCACCTTGCCACCCGGGCCGAAGTACTTCCACTCGTGGCAGCCGTAGCAGATCTGGAGCACGCGCTGCCGGCCATTCTTCGTCCACACCAGCGCATAGTCCGGATGGAAGCCGTCGCAGGTCGTCTTGACCGCCTGTGCCTCGTGCGAGGCGGAACGGTTGTAGATCTCCAGCACTTTCCATGCGGTATCGGCGGGGACATCGACGGGCCGGCCGTGGAACTTGAAGCCTTCGAATTCGACCCAGCCGCCCTTCTTCACCTGGCGCTCGTAGTTCGCCTTGTCCCCCACCGGATGCGCCAGGCCACGATACACCTTCACGTTGTTCGCGGACTTCTTGATGTCCACCTCCGCGCCCCATTGCGCATGCATCTCCGTCTCCCGCATCGGGATGCCGCCCTTCCAGCAGCTTTGGGTGGAACAAGAAGCGAGAAGCAGGGCGAGAGGGATGGCGAGAAGCTTCATGAGGGGAAACGCTAGCACGGAGTGGTAGCCTGTCACGCGGTTGCAACAAAGCCTGCGCCAATCACGTCTGCCCATGGATCTAGTGGCCGGGAGAGCCCGCTGCTGGCTCGCGCCCCAAATTTTCCTGGATCTGGCGAAGCCGCGCAACGGCCTTCGGATTCACCCCATGCAAGTGAAACCAACCATCGCCCGCAGGATCGACAATCAGCCCCCGATTCTGCTCCAGCATCGAGAACCAGCCGAACAAACCTCCGACCGTGATGATCACATATCGGCTCCGCGGCTCGAAAATCAGCCAAACCAAAAAACCCGCCACGGGTGGCACGATCCACTGGATCAGCCTGCGTTTCCTTCGTAAGCGGAGCGCGCGGCTCGACGACTGGAATGCATTAACCCGGATATCCAGCTCTCGCTCCGTCCTTTTCTCCTTCCATGGCAGGACCATCGCGATTCTCTGCCCCGGCTCGCTCTCATCGCTACCATAGATGCAAATGTCCGGCAGATAGGCACCCGACCGAATCAGCAAGGCATTCCCCTCCACCTTCCAAAGGACTTCCCTTAGGACTTCCCCTTAGGACTTCCGCTTTGATGAGGGCTGCCCACTCGCCGGATCTGCGGGCCACGGGGCGTGTCGTTGGGATTCACCTGGAATGATTGCTTGTTATCTCCGCCGCCCCCGGAAGCGGTTCCGCGGATCTTCCTCCGGCGTCTCCTTGTCCCGGTAGCGGAGGATCCCCTGCTGCTTCAGATTCCGGATGAAGGCGCGCGCATCGTCGGATACCTCGCGGTCGTAAGCCAGCGTTCCTAACAGACCTTCGCCGCTCTCCACGCGGTCCAGCGCCTGCCCGGCTTTGTCCGCCGCCCGCGAGATCGAGGCCACCGCCTTCGGCACCTCGCGTAGTGCGGGCTTGAGTTCGTCGATCCGGTCGCCCGCGCGCGCGAAGGTTCCATCCGCCGAGTTCGCCGCCTTCTCGACCGCCCGGATCGCTTCGCGAGCGTCGGCAATCGTCGGTTCCAGACTCGCGCTCGCCTTCGCCCACTCACCGGTTGCGGTCTCCAGGTTCGCCAAGGTCCCGTCCACCCGCTTGAGGTTGGCCTCGGACAGGATCGACTCGTTCACCTTCTCCAAGGTGTCCGCGAGACGCCCGGTGACGATGCGGATATCATCCACCGCCGAGTCGAGCTTGAGGAAAGTGGACTCCGCTTCCTGCATCAGTCGCCGCGCATCGCGGCTCACGGCTTCGGCATTGTTCTGGATCGCGTCGAGCCCCGAAGGCCCGCCGCCGCGCAGCACCGCGCCCGGTTGGATGAAGCGCCCCGTGGTATTGCCCCCCTCCGGCGGCGTGATCACGATCATCTTGTCCCCGAGCAGCGTGGCGGAGGCGATCTGGATCATCGAGTTTTCCGGAATGCGGATCGGCTCGTCGATGCTCATCACGACCTGCACCTTCACGTCCGAATTCAGCTCGGGGTGCTCCTCCACCTTGCCGATGCGGGCACCACCCATCCGGATCTCGGAACCTTTGATCAGGCCGGAGGCATCGTCAAAGACGACCAGGATGTGGGTCTTCCCGTGAAACTTCTCACCGAAGCGTCCGAACTGGACGATCAGCCCCCCGAGCAGGGCGAGGCCGATGAACACGAACAGCCCGACCCAGAGTTCCGTCTTCCTGGACGATTCTCCCATGTGTGGCGGCAGCTTCCACGCCCGAGGCTAGGCGCGCAAGGTCGATCCTGCCCATGGCTCGCCCGAGTCCCCCTCGATGAATGGCCGGAGGATGGGATCCTGAGTGGCCTTCAGCTCCTCCGGCCCGCCCATCCAATGGATCCGGCCTTCCTGGAGGAAGACGATCCGGTCAGCGATGTGGAAGACGCTGCGCATCTCATGGGTCACCACCACATTGGTCATGCCGTGGCCGGTCTGGAGATCCTTGATGAGGTGGTCGATCGAGTCCGCGGTGATCGGATCGAGCCCGGCGTGGGGCTCGTCGTAGAGAACGCAGGCCGGCCGTCCGACCACGGCCCGGGCCAGCGCGACGCGCTTGCGCATCCCTCCGGAGAGTTCGGACGACATCTTCATCTCCTGCCCGGCCAGGCGCACGATCTCCAGCGCCTCCGACACCCGCACGCGGATTTCCTTTTTCTCGCC
>CAMLOZ010000328.1 GCA_946481625.1 uncultured Haloferula sp.
CTTTCCCGTCGCGGCGATCTTAGCGAGCGTATCGGCGGCGGAAATCTGCCCCTCCGCGCCCGAGCCGTTCAGGGTGTAGCTTCCGGCCGAGTGCGTCGCACTGCCTGCCACTCCCACGCTGCCGATGTCTTGCTTCGTCCAACCGGCCGGCAGGGCGAGCGGATCGTAGATCGAGAACACCTCCGTGCTGCTCAACGCGCGCGAGTAGATCCGCACGTCATCGATTGATCCCGTGAAGTGCTTGTTGGTGTCACGGTAGTCGTAACCGATGCCCACCGCCAGCGCGTTCAGGGATTGGATCGTGCCGCTCGCCGTGGCCGCCTGCACCCCGTCGATGTAGACGTAGCCCGTCGTCCCGCTGCGAACCCCGCTCAGGTAGTGCCATTGGCCGTCGTTCACCGTGGTCGTCGTGGTGAGGTCGAACTGGTAACCACCGCTGCCGTAAACGAAGAAGTTCACGGTGCCGTTCGCGTTCACGTTCAGCATGTACTCGCCGATGTAGCCGCTGCCGCCGGGTTCGCGCTGCTGGATCACCGTGCCGAGCGGCGAACCGGAGCTCACCTTCACCCACGCGCCGAGCGTGAAGTCGGTGGTGCCGGTCAAGGCCGCCGCGCTTCCCGCGAGCACCGTGTCGTCCACGCCGTCGAGCTGCAGCGCATTGCCATCCTTGCCGGTGGCCCAGACCGCGCCGCTCACCGTTCCCGTCCGCTGGTAGCCGGAGCTATCGGAAGCGGTCGTGCCCGAGCTTTCGTTCAGCCTCCACCACGATTTCAGGCCGCTATAGAGGGCCGCGGGCTGCGAGGACGAGCTGTTCGGATTCGTCCCGACCGCCGTCTCCAGCGTGTCCGGGTAACCATCGCCATCGGAATCCGCCGGTGCGCTGGTCACCGTGACCGTCGCGGTTCCGGAGTCGAGGGTGGACGTGCCATAGACCAGCTTCGCCTTCAGCGGGTGGCTACCGGCCACGGAGGTATTCAGCGTCGCCGTGTAGGGCGGCGCATAGTCCTCCGAGATCACCGTGGAACCGTCGAGAAACTGGACCTTGGTCACGTTGTTGCCGTTGTCCGTCACCGTGGCGGCCATCGCGATGCTCGCCGGGCTGCCGAAGCTCGCACCGTTGGTTGGCGAGGTCAGCGTGATCGCCGGTGCTGCGGGCGCATAGTCGCTGAGCGAGATTCCGGGTGCCGCGGGAATCAAGGCGGAACCCGGGATCACCGCGCGGGTGATGCCCGGTCCTTCCCAGGCGACTGCCACGTGGTCGCCGCCTCCGCCTTCGTTCTGGATCGCCTCGATGTAGTAGGGCCTGCCGCCCTCGAGGAACGTCGTCACGCTCTTCTGCGAACCTTGCTGGTCCCAGGATTGGAAGTTGGTCCAACCGGAAACGGAAGCGATGGCCGATTTATTGGAGCTGCCCGAATTCGTGCTCAACGAAAGCGTCGAACCGTCGTCCGATGCGATCCAGAAGGTGTAGAGCCCGGACGTCGGCGGGAATAGCCATCCGGTCAACCGGCGCGTGTAGTTCTCCGCGACGTTCTGGGCGGAGGTGAAGGACGTCAGGTAGCCGGTGTATCCAGGTGCTCCCGAGATGACCTGCCCGGTCCAGCGCTCCTCACGCACGCCGAGGCTGCCGTTCGCATACACGATCACCTGGCCGTAGCCGGATTGGCCTTCGCTGTCGGTTGCGCGGACCGTGAGCTGGTAAGCGGCTGGCGATCCCAGCGAGCCCGGGGTTTGCAGCGTCACTTGTCCGGCGGCGTTGATCGCGAAGATCCCGCTGCCATTGCCCGCCGTGATGGTCCACGAGCCGAGCGTGCGCGAGGGGTCGAGTGTCGCGGTCGCCGTGCCCAGCACCGTGCCGGAGTTCATCGCGGAGGTTGCCGTGAACAGCTTGCCCGCGACCACCGGGGAGTCCGGCGTGTTCGTCACGTTCACCGTGAAGGTCCGCGTGATCGAGTGCCGCGTGCCGCTGAAGGGAATCGCATTCCCGTAGGCCGTCACGGTGAGCGAGTAGGAAGTCGCCCGCTCGTAGTCGAGGGCGAAGACCCGCAGCTCTCCGGTAGAGGAATCGATGCTGAAATCGCCGTTCGCGTCGCCCGCGGTGATCGCGTAGGTATGTGTTTCGCCCGGATCGACATCGGTCACGCTGAAGTCATGGACCAAGGTCCCTTGCACGCTGTCTTCCGGCAACGTAACAGTCCCCGGATTGCTGATCGCGGAGGGAGCAGTGTTGTCGTTCCACACCGGATAGCCCTTCGCGGCCACCAGGTCCTTCACCGACTGGGTGATCTCGTAGCCCTTGCCAGTGACTCCGAGTCCGTAGCGCTGGAAGTAGGTGTCGAGGTTTCGTCCGGTCGCATCGCAGAAGAGGATGTAGAAGCGGTTGCGTTTGAAGTTGGGATCGCTGGTGCTGAGGTTCTTGATGTCCGTATCCGTCGAGCCGCTCGGGTCCTGGAGATAGTTCATCAGGCGGGTCAGAGCCGTTTTGTAAGCGGTCCAGCCGAAGGAGTCGGCCATGTTGAAGTAGAAGTCGTAGGACATCGTCGAGCCGCAGGCTTCGGCCCAGGTCTGCTGGGCGGAAGGCAGAGCTGCGAAGGAGGCCCGACCGCTGATGCGGTTGGAGGCATCGAAGGTGCTGTGGCTCGCGTTGTGCCACGGTGTCCGCTTGTGGACCATGGTGGTGATCATGCCCGGCAGCAGGTTCACATCGACCTCGGCATGTGTGGCGATCACGAAGGCGCTGTCGAAGTCGTCCTGGTAGCCGTGGCCGAGTTCGTGGTAGTTGCCCCACGAGTTGCTCAGGGAGCTATTCAGGAAGGCATCCTCGCCCACGCCCCAGCCGGCTTCGACCGGGTAGCCGGCATAGGCCGCGCCGTAGGCCACGTAGCGCGCGCTGGCGATCGCTTCCCCGCGCTTCCGCCAGGCCGTGTAGCCGTAGTATTCGTCGCCCAGGTCCATCACCGTCTTCCAGTGGTTCGCGATCTGGGTCGGGTTGCTCAGGGCGGCCAGTTGCGAGCGTTCGACATAGATGACGAGCTTGTCCGTCTTGATGAAGCCGTAAGGCGCCGGGTGGTTCTTGAGCGTGCTGTTCCACTCGGCGTCCGTGTTCACGCCGAGCGTGAAGGCCGGTGCAGGCAGGGCCCCGGTCACCGTGACGTCGAAGGTGCCCAGGCTCGAGCCTGCGGGCACGAGGATCGTCACCAGGCCGCCCATCACGTGGCCGGTCTGGGTGCTTGAGGACGTGAGGGGAACGCGGCGCCAGAGTTTCGGGAAGAAGGTCCAGTTGCTCTGGTTCCAGATCTGATCCTCGCTGCCGTTCGGCGAAATGTGAGCCTGCAAGCCCGCGCCCGTCTTGTCGGAGGGAATGGTGATCGTGATCGTCGCGCCCGGTGCGGCATAAACTCCCGTCTCGATCCGCGTCGGCTTCCACCCTTGGTTCATGTAGAAGTCGGTTGGCGTGTTCCCGTTCACGGAGACCGTGCGGCTCACCGTGCTGCCCGCGAGCGGAGCGCCGGGGAAATCGCTCGCGCTCGGATGAGCGAACAACTGCGCCGGGGTCATCGCGTCGAACTTGTTCGATTGGTAGCGCGTCAGCATCGCCTCCACCGGCTCGGACGCCTTGGTGATCGGTGCGGCTGCGGTGGGAGCGATGGTGCCGTAGTGGCTGGCATCGCCGAGTGTCTCCATGTCCGCGTTGAGCGCGGTCACGTTCGTCCGCACGGCGAGGACCTGGTCGATCGAGGTGGCAGCGATGGTCTTGTCCGCCAGGCTCATGGTGATCAGCCCCTCCTTGTCGTCGATCAGGTCGTCGCTGCCGTTGAGCGCGCTGTAGTAGGGCGAGGGCGCGATGGAGGGTACCGTGGCTGGCGAGCTCCCGCTCCAACCGGAGCCGCTGAAGGTCAGACCGAAGGGCCCCATCACGTTGTAGGCGTCGGTGGTCGGCGTCGACCCGAGCGCCCATGGCGTGGCCCCGCAGACGATGCCGCCGCCCGCTGCCGTGAAGGTCTGGATTTTCGTGACCGCGGATGCGCTGTAGCCCGAGTGCCAGTCGAAGACGAAGACATCCACACCGCTGAGGTCGTTCGAGGAGGAACTCATCGTGGTGGTCACCGACTTCACGAGGTAGCCGCGGCTGGTCCAGAAGCTGGTGTTGATCCCCGCGCCGCAGCCGACCGTGATGGTGGAAGGCGTGGATTTGCGGCTCGCCCATTTCGCGCTGGCCTCGAGCAAGGCGGGCATCGAGTTCGAGCCGCCGTTGAGCGGGCCGTTGTGAGCGAAGGCCACCGCGCAGGCGGCGGAGGAAGAGTAGCTATCGTTGTAGCGGCCTGCCGCCATGATGGCGACGCCGCCGGAATCCATGAGCACCGGGAACGCGGCGGTGCCGTGGCGGGCGATGCTTCCGGGTGAGCCCCAGCCGGAGACGGTGAGGCCGGCGGAGGTTCCGGTGATGCTGCCGAAGTCGGCGGCGAGGTCGGCTTTCACGGCCGGGGCCGCGATTGCCAAAGCGATCCAAATCATGAAGCGGAGGGGCGTCTTCATGCGGATGCCGGGTTTTCAGGTTGGGAGTTCATACGGGTCTTTTTTGGTTCCCAAGCGCCGGAATCCGGTTTTTGGGCTTCCTAAGCGGGTAAAGAAAAGCCCCTGCAAGTGTCAAGACAGAGGTGGAATAAATTGTCGTTATTTCAATCAATAAACGACAAAATGCGCTCACGCGACGAAGAGGTATCGGAATAATATTTAAATTATCGCCATAATCATGACGAAGAATGTCCGATTTTATCTCGTGTCGAAAGTGACTTCGGATGACCTTGATCGCCGCAGCGTTCACGCGTCATGGTGCTCGCGTGGATCATCATCCGGCCCTTGGCATCGATCACGGCGAGGCGCGCATCG
>CAMLOZ010000329.1 GCA_946481625.1 uncultured Haloferula sp.
GAGGGTCTCTTTCCACAAGAAGGCATGGGCCTTGGTGGAGAAGGCGGAGAAGGCCGAACGCAGGCGCCTCGTGGAAGTGCTGGTCGGAACCCTTTCCTCCTCCAAGGATCCCGAACTTCTCCTGCGCTGCATCGGCGAACTGGAGGAGGCGGAAGGAGCGCGCTTCGGTTGGGACCGCTACAAAGGGATGGCGCTCATGGCACTCGGTCGCTGGGACGATGCTGCGAATCTCTGGCTCGAGAATGCCAGGCAGGAACCCGGCGAGCCGTTTTACCGGGTGTACTCCGCCGCCTGCCTGCGCCGTGCCGGCAAGGAAAGCGCCGCCGCCGAGCAGGAAGCGAAGGCCGACCTGCTCTGCCTCGGGGAGACAAGGGCGCTGTTCCAGTGCGGCAAGGCGTTCGCCGAGTCCGGCGATTTCGACCGCGCCCGCGTCTGGTGGCAGCGTGCCGCGAACGAGTGCACCGGCGACTACGTGAACTTCTCCGAGGCCCTCGACAAGCTGACCGATGCCGCCTGTTGGGAAAGCGATTGGAAGACCGCCGCGACGCTTCGCGAGGCAGGCTTGTTGGAACTCGCGATGGCTCCGGAGAAGTCCGCATTCGCTTCCAGCCTTTGCCAGAAGGGCCGGGTGGAGAGCGATTTCATGCGCGGCTTCGCCCTCCTCCCGCGGGACCGCAGCCGGGCCCTCGAGATGATCCGCCCCGCCCTTGAACAACCCTTTGCCGATACCGTCTTGGCCGACTACTTCTTCGCGCCCCTGCGAACGGCAGGCCTGGTGAAACTTCACGACGAGGCCTTCGAGAAACATTGGAACCACATCCAGTCCATCATCGCGCGTTTCCCGGCAGGAGAGAACGCGCGGAACTCCGCGGCCTGGCTCGCCTCGCGCGCCACCCGCCGCCTCGACGAGGCGGAGAAGCTCCTCGCCGCGGTGCTCAAGACCCACCCTCACCAAGGCGCCTATCTCGACACCATGGCCGAGGTCCATTTCGCGCGCGGCGATCGCGCCAAGGCCGTGGAATACTCGGACAAGGCCCTCAAGGAAGAGCCGGACGACCTGCAACTGCTCCGCCAGCACCAGCGCTTCGTGAAGGACCCTCTGCCGGAGTGAGATCGTGGGAGGATGGAGCGGGATGCATGCTTCACCCCAGCGTCAGCACCACCGGGCAATGGTCCGAGCCCATCACATGCGGCAGGATGGTTGCATCTTTCATGCGTCCCTCGATGCCCTTGGATGTCCCGAAGTAGTCGATCCGCCAGCCCACGTTCCGCGCCCGTGCGCCGCCCCGCATGCTCCACCATGAGTAGGCCTCCGTCTTGTCGGGGTAGAAGTGGCGGAAGCTGTCCTTGAACCCGCTGCCCAACAGAAGGCCGAAGCCGGCCCTCTCTTCATCGCTGAAGCCCGCGCTCTTGCGGTTCTCTTTCGGTCGCGCGATGTCGATTTCCTGGTGCGCCACGTTCAGGTCGCCGCAGAAGATCACCGGCTTGCCGCTCTTCTCCAGCGTGCCGAGATAGAGACGGAAGGCCTCGTCCCATTCCATCCGGTACGGCAAACGTCGTAGTTCGTCCTGCGAGTTCGGCGTGTAAACGTTCACCAGATGGAAATCCGGATATTCGAGCGTGAGGACCCGGCCCTCCTTGTCGTGCAGGTCGATGCCCATGCCGTTCCGCACGTCGAGCGGTTCGTCCCGCGTGAAGACGGCCACACCGGAATAACCCGGCTTCTCGGCGGAGTTCCAGAACGAGTGGTATCCACCGAATTCCAGCGGCAACTGCACCTGTTCGGGCCGAGCCTTCGTCTCCTGCACGCAGAGGATCTCCGGCTTCTCCGTCGCCACGAAATCCGGCAACCCTTTGCCCAATGCCGACCGGATCCCGTTCACGTTCCAAGACACCAACTTCATGCCGCGAGCAAAGCCGGGCAGGGCGGGGGACTCAATGAAAACCAGTCCACATATGCCTTGATGGGAGGGGAATCGAGGCACCACGAATCGTCAGGATCTTACGAATCGCGATCCCGGGTTTGTTCGCGAGGAGACGTGATCATCGCTCCGGGAATTCCCATTCCATTCGTAAGATTCGTCCGATTCGTGGTGCCTTTTCCATTTCATCCGGGCCCGCCGGTTTCCACTCCTCCCCAAACAAAAAAGCCGCACCCCTTACAGGGTGCGGCTCGTTTGAAAAAGCTCCAATTAGCGCTTGGAGAACTGGAAGCGCTTGCGGGCACCGGGGCGGCCGGGCTTCTTGCGCTCCTTCATGCGGGGGTCGCGGCGCAGCAGGCCGTGCGGCTTGATCACCTTGCGCAGTTCGGCGTCGAAGATGGTGAGCGCACGGGCGATCGCGAGGCGGATCGCACCGGCCTGGCCGTGGATGCCGCCGCCGTTGGCGGAGACCACCACGTCGAACTTGTTCAGCAGGTTCGAGTGCTGGAACGGGGCCAGCACGGTGTTCTGCAGCGGCAGCGTCGGCAGGTATTCCTCGAAGGAACGGCCGTTGATCACGATCTGTCCGCTGCCTTCCGTCATGCGGACGCGGGCGACGGCGTTCTTGCGGCGGCCGGTGGCGCTAAGGTTCTTGACTTCGCTCATTTTAAGAGAGGTTCGGGGCTACCGGGGTTCAGGCGATTTCGTAGGCTTCCGGCTGCTGGGCTTCGTGCGGGTGCTCGGCACCGGCGTAAACCTTGAGCTTGCCATACTGCGTGCGGCCCAGGCGGGTCTTCGGGATCATGCCCCACACCGCGTATTCCACCAGCAGCACCGGGCGGCGCTTGCGGACCATGCGCGGGGTCTCGACCTTCTGGCCACCCACGTAGCCGGAGAAGCGGGAGTAGATCTTGTCGTTCTCCTTGGTGCCGGTCAGCACGACCTTGTCCGCGTTGATCACCACGACGAAATCGCCGGTGTCGATGTGCGGGGTGAAGATCGGCTTGTGCTTGCCGCGCAACAGTCGGGCGGCTTCGACGGCGACCTGACCGAGGACCTTGTCCTTGGCGTCGATCACATACCATTTGCGCTCGATGTCGGTCGGCTTGGCGGAAAACGTCTTCATGAGAATGGAACCTGATTCCCCCGGCCGCACGCGTTCGGCGTCTCGCGGCGGAGGGGCGCGCAAGCTAGTGAGCGGGGTAAACGGTGTCAATCGGAAATCCGCCGGAACTTTCAGGCTTTCTTGAGGGGTGTTTTTCGGACGTTTCAAAATCCTTCCGGTCCGGAGGCACGCCGGATGCTCAAGACCTTCTGTCACCAGCCTTTCTTTCCTTGTGAGCGGATGGCTCGCCACCCAACATCCGCACATCCGATCATCCCCCAATGGTAGATCAAATCACGCTCCAGCCGTTCTTCGATTCTCTGGGACAGCCTGTCTCCCCGCACGCTCCCGCGGTGAATTCCGCCGCCACCGCCCGCATGGAGCGCGTTCTGGCTTCCCCGGTGGATGCCCCCGGCCGCGGGATACTCCTCCGCGCCCCCCGCGCCGGCTTCGGCAAGACCCACCTGCTATCACAGGTCCAGCACCGGCTCGGCACCACCCATGAGTTCCTGCCTCTCAATCCGCTCGATGGATCCCGGATTGATGCCCCGGCGGCGATCGAGGCCGCCCTGCGCCGCCTGACCCGCCAGCTTCCTGCCGGCGGGGGGCTCACGGCGCTCGATCTCCAGGCCCGCCGCCTTTTTTCTCTCGCCCTCCAGCCGCTGGTGAATTCCGGCGAAGTGCCCTGCCAGGACCGGGAGGCCGCGCTCACAGCGCTCCGCCAGCGCCCGGTGGAAACCTTCGACTTCCACCATTCCCAAGCGGTCACCGCCCACTGGACCAAGGAAAACTTCGAGGTCCTCGGCCCGCGTCTCGCCCTCGAACTCAGCCGCCGCACCGGCACTTCCCTGAACGAGTCCTCGTTCTGGCTCGCCTCGCTTTTCCGCTTCGCCATTGCGGTGCCGGAACACCCCGGCCGCACCGGCATGATCATCCAGTCCGCCATCGCGGATGCCGGGGTGGAGCGCTATGCCGCGCTGCTCGCGCTACTCTCGCTCATCGGTCGCGTGGTCGTCGCCGCGGATGATCTGGAAGGCATGCACTCGGATCCCTCCGCCGCCCTGCGTTTCGCCAGCTTCCTCGCCTCCGCGCGCCAGGAGGCGCCCCGCGTCGATGTCGTGGTTTCCCTGAACGACGATGTCTGGGAAAGCGCCTTCCGGCCCGCCCTCAGCGGCGGCTTGCAGGACCGCCTCGGCGAACTGGAGATCCGCCTCGAACCGCTCGACCAAGCCGGAGCCGTGGCGCTGTTGGAATCCCGCATTCCCGGTCGCGCCTCCGCTCTCGGTGCCCGTCTCGATCTCGCCCCGGGGGAATTCTACGCCCGCAAGGTCCTGCGCAAGGCCGCCGAACTGGAGGAAGACTCCGTGGTAATCCTCACCGCCGCACCGGCGTTGGTGGAGATGGCCCCCGAGCCAAGCGCTTCGCCCGCCGCCGCCGTCTTCAACGAGCCGGAGCCGCCGGCTCCGGCCCCCGTCGAACCGCTTCATTCTCCCGTTGCCATGGAGCATCAGGAACCTGCTGCACCGGAGCGTCTCGCGGCATCCGGTTCCCCGCAGGTGGTGGAGCCTCGTCCCGCTTCGCCTTTTGCCGTCGCCGCTCCGGAAGAGGAGCCTGCTCCGTTTTCCTCCACCCCTCCTCAAGAAGAAGCCGCGGCGGAGGCTCCGGAGCCGCCGCCCGTGGCCTGGCCGAAGTCCGATCCCGAGCCGGTGGAGGAAACCCCGGAACCTGTCGCCACGCACTCCGGTGGCGACCGCATCGATGACCTCCTGCGCCAGTTCCGCGAGCGCTACGGGCGCGAATGAAATCGCCGCGGATGTTTACATTTTTCCCTTGCCAGTGAAGCGCGGGTAGTCCCATC
>CAMLOZ010000330.1 GCA_946481625.1 uncultured Haloferula sp.
GCCAGATCGACAAAGGGATGGGGACGGATGCCGTTTACCTCGCCTGGGGCAAGGCCAGCCGCGAGTACGAGGGCTACGAAGGCAGCGCGAGAACCCTTCGCTGGGACTACAACGGCACCACCCCGGCGTATTCGAACGGGTATTTCGGCTCTTTCGGCTGGGGCTACGGGCGCTTCGGTCCGTACTACGGTCACAACCCCTACCACTTCTATGGCGTGGGGTACGGTCCGGAGGTGACCTACGTGCCCTATCGCCGTGCGAGCGTGCTGTTCCGGAACGGGCGGGTGACTTCGTGGGAGCGGAGCCGGTGAAAGAGCGCAGACGCGAGGACTTGCACTCGGCGGAGATCTTGGGATGCTAGGGCGAACGTAGCCGACATGAAATTGCTGAAACCTATCCTTCTTGCCGGGGCCGCGATCGCGGCCGGTCTGCTCTCCTCCTGCACCACGACGAGCACGAGTTCCGGATCGCTCGCCGCCTACCAGTCGTACGACCGCCCGGCCAAGAAGCCGTCGAACCCGTCCGCCGTGAAGGTGAAGGTCTCGCTCTCCAAGCAGCGGGTGTACGTGATGGAAAACGGTAGCCCGCTGCTGGTCATGCCGGTCTCGGTGGGAGCTCCCGGTTCGCGCACGCCCTCGGGGAATTTCACGATTTTCAAGAAGGAGCACATGCACCGGGCGAATACCCACGGCTACGCCTACACGGGGAACGCCGTGAAGAAAACCATGCTGTCCAGCAAGCCGGGCGGCTGGTCCTTCAAGGGCACGCCGATGCCCTACTGGTGCGAGTTCAAGGCCAACTATGGTTTCCACACCGGCTGGGTGAAGCACACGCCCTGCACCCACGGCTGCATCCGCATGCACGAAAACCTCGCCCCGAAATTTTACCAGCTGGTGAAGGTGGGCACGCCCGTGAACATCGCCGGCAGCCAGCCGGAAGATGCCACGCTCGGCAATATCCCGCTGCCGCCGGATGCCGGTCCGCTGCCGGACTACGAGCCGATGTCGATGTATGTGGGCAACGGCTACTTCAAGCAGCACAAGGCACCGGCCTTCAACTGAGCTGCGGATTTTCCGAAAGCCCCGCCCGGACCACCCGGCGGGGCTTTCTCGTTTTCAGGTGCCCAGCAGCAGCTTGATGGCGAGCGCGGCAAGGGCCAGGCCGAAGGCCCCGTCGATCCAGCGCGCCGAGCGTTCGTAGCGGGAGCGCAAGGGAGTCCACTGGAGAAGCCGGGCCCAGAGCGCCCAAAGCGCGCCTCCTTGGACCACCACCACGCCGATGATCGCGAAGGGCCACCAGGAAGGGTGACCGCCGCGCATGAAAGGCGCGCACACCGCGGCGAGGAAAAAGACGGCCTTGGGATTGAGGAGATTGCAGACCAGGCCCTTCAGGTAGGGATTCCCGGTCGCGACCGCATCCTGTGATCTGCCCGCCAAGGGTGCGGGGCGGGTGAAGGCGGAACGAAGCAGGCACCAAGCGAGCCAGAAGAGGTACGCTGCGGCGAGCCAAGCGACGCATTTCCGCAGCAGCGGGCTCCGCTCGAAGGCGACGGCCATCCCCGCCACCGCGATGGAGGTGTGGATCACGAGCCCGGTGGCAATCCCCAGCGCCATGATGGCGCCGGCCTTCGCGCCCTCGGCGAGCGCGGTGCGGGTGAGCAGGATCATGTCCGGCCCGGGGCTGAACTGCCCGAGCGCCATGACCAAGGCGAATTGCGCCAGCTCCAAGGCGGGATTCACTTCTTGGCGGCCAGGATGTAGGCGGTCAGGGCGCTTTCATCCGACGCCGAGATGCCGGCATTCCAAGACATCCCGGGAACCACCACGTGCCAATCGGCACGGCTCACGTCCTTCGGAAGGATGTATTCATGGCAGCGACCGCAGTGGGAAAGGTAAACGGTATGTCCGTGCCGGAGCGTCTCGATCTTTACCTTGGCGCGGGTCGACATCGCGGCATCCGGAACCGGCGGCGTCGAGGGGGCGCAGGCCGGGAGCAAGGCAAAGGCCAGAACCGGAAGCGTTTTCTTCATATTCGGGAACCTAACATGAATCGAAGGCCCGGAGCAATAGCCGGGAACGGGCCCGGGACCACGGATTTCCGAGACTCCCCGCATTGCAAACGCGGGCTTCCTTGTTGCTTACATAGCTTTCACCGCGAGAACGTAGGCGAGCACCGCCTTCTCATCTTCGGCGGCAAGACCGGCATGACGGATCATCTTCGGCATCACGTCCTGCCAGTCCTCCGTATCGACCTTTTTTGGCAACATGTAGTGGTGGCATTGCCCGCACTGCAGGATGTAGGTCTCGTTCCCGCGCTTGAGCACATCGAGCGAAGTCTTGCTCTTGGCCGCCATTTCGGGGGTCGGATTCGGCACTTCGGAAATACCGCCTTCCGTCGGCTCGGGGCCGCCTGCCATGTCGCCGCTGGCGGGGATCCCCGTGCCGCCGCAGGAAGCCAGAACCCAAGTCATCCCCAATGTGGCGAGCCATCTTTGCATGGCGCAGGCTAGGACATGGCACCGGCGCTGCTCAACCTGCAATCCCGCCCCAATGGTTGCTTTTTCCGTGGTCGGGGAAGCTTTTTGACATTTCGCCCCCCATACCTACCCTCCCGCGCGCGAACCGGGGCTGCCCGGCTCGGACCTTTGTGCCTCGTCATCAGACATTCCCGTTTCCATGGACACACTCCGCACCTTCAAGACCGGCTCCGGAGCCGACGGCAAGTTCTACTCCCTGCCCGCGCTCGCCGAGCAGGGCTTTCCCCATCTCTCCAAGCTGCCGGTGTCCATCCGCATCGTGCTGGAGTCCGTGCTCCGCTGCGTGGATGGCCGGAAGGTGACCGAAAAGGACGTGGCCAACCTCGCGAACTACAACGCAAAGACGCCGGGCGAGTATGAAATCCCCTTCACCGTCGCCCGGATCGTGCTGCAGGACTTCACCGGCGTGCCGCTGCTGGTGGACGTGGCGGCGATGCGCGATGCCGCGGTGAAGCGGGGTGCCAAGCCGGAGAAGATCGAGCCGCTGGTGCCGGTCGATCTGGTGGTGGACCACTCGGTGCAGGTCGATTTCGCCGGCTCGCAGGCGGCGCTGGACCGGAACATGGCGATCGAGTTCATCCGCAACCGCGAGCGCTACGAGTTCCTCAAGTGGGGCCAGCAGGCTTTCGAAACATTTTCCGTGGTGCCTCCGGGCATCGGCATCGTCCACCAGGTGAACCTTGAATTCCTCGCCAAGGGGGTGCTTTCGAAGGACGGCGTCTATTATCCGGACACCTTGGTCGGCACGGACTCCCACACCACCATGATCAACGGCCTGGGCGTGGTCGGCTGGGGTGTCGGCGGGATCGAGGCGGAAGCCGGGATGCTCGGCCAGCCGGTGACCTTCCTGGTGCCGGAAGTGGTGGGCGTTTATCTCCACGGCGAACTGGCCGAGGGCGTGACCGCGACCGACCTGACGCTCCGCATCACCCAGATGCTCCGCAAGCACGGGGTCGTCGGCAAGTTCGTGGAATTCCACGGGCCGGGCGCGAAGGCTCTTTCCCTGCCCGACCGCGCGACGATCGCCAACATGGCCCCCGAGTACGGCGCGACCATGGGCTTCTTCCCCGTCGATGACGAGACGATCGGCTACCTGCGCGGCACCGGCCGCTCCGAGGAACTCTGCGCCACGGTGGAGAACTATTACAAGGCGCAGGGTCTCTTCGGCATCCCGGACAAGGGCGAGTGCGATTACACCGATCTCCTCGAGCTGGACCTTGCGAGCATCGTCCCGTCCGTCGCCGGCCCGAAGCGCCCGCAAGACCGGATCGACGTGACCGCGCTGCGCGAGAGCTTCGACACGCTCTTCACCGCCCCGGTATCCACCGGCGGCTTCGGCCTCACCGCGGAC
Source organism: uncultured Haloferula sp. (assembly GCA_946481625.1). The sequence goes on from CAMLOZ010000330.1 coordinate 3,888, forward strand.
CAGCGCGACAAGCGGGTGAAGCTCTCGATGCGCGAGAAAGCGGGCGTGTCGGTGGACTCCCTGCTCTCGACTGATTCCAACCACAAGGCCTTCGAAGGCGGTCCGCGCAACGAGGTGGAAATGGTTTCCAACCGTCCGACCCCGGATACGGTGAACGAGGACCTCTTCTCCGGAGGTCCACGCGATCTCGAACTGGCGCACGGCTCGATCCTCATCGCCGCGATCACCTCTTGCACCAATACCAGCAACCCGAGCGTGATGATCGCCGCGGGCCTTGTCGCCAAGAAAGCGAACGCGCTCGGTCTGACCGTCGCGCCCTACGTGAAGACTTCGCTGGCTCCCGGCTCGCGCGTGGTCACCGATTACTTCGAAGCCACCGGCCTGCAGAAGGAACTCGACCAGCTCGGTTTCCAAACCGTCGGCTACGGCTGCACCACCTGCATCGGCAACTCCGGTCCGCTGCACCCCTCGATCGAAGGCGCGATCCAGGAAGGCAGCCTCGTCTGCGCCTCGGTACTTTCCGGCAACCGCAACTTCGAGGCCCGCGTGCACGGTTCGATCAAGGCGAACTTCCTGATGAGCCCGCCGCTCGTCGTCGCCTACGCCCTCGCCGGCCGCGTCGATATCGACCTGACCACCGAGCCGCTCGGCAGTGACAAGGACGGCAATCCGGTCTTCCTCAAGGACCTCTGGCCGACCCACACGGAAGTGAAGGAGCAGCTCGCCGCCGCGCTGAAGCCCACCGTCTATCAGAAGCTCTACGGCGACTTGGCCTCCGCGAATCCGAAGTGGGCCGAGATCTCGGGCACCACGGGCGCGACCTATTCCTGGGACGGGAAGTCCACCTACATCCAGTCCCCGCCCTTCTTCGATGGCGGCGCGACGGTCGTCGGCGACATCCTCAACGCCCGCCCGCTCGGCATCTTCGGCGATTCGGTCACCACCGACCACATCTCCCCGGCCGGTTCCAT
>CAMLOZ010000331.1 GCA_946481625.1 uncultured Haloferula sp.
GGGTGAAGGGCCCCATGCCACTGCTGAGGTTCACGTCGAGCGAGAATTGGCTGTCGGCATCCGTCTCGTGCTGGTCGAGGGTGGGGGAGTAGCTCTGCACGTCCACCCGGTTCAGCGAGGGGCGGAACTTCATGATGCGCATCCAGCCGTCGCCGCCGTTGCTGCGGCCCTGGTAGTCGGCGAGGAGCGAGTGGACGGTGCGTCCCTGGAAGGTGTCGCTGCGCCGGCCTTCGCCATGGATGTGGCCGCCGTGCATCAGGATCAAGTTGGGGTTGTCCTTCAGCGCCTCGTAGATCGCGGAACCCTGATTGCTGAAGGTGGCGGGGTTCCCGGTATTCACCATGTGGTGGGTGATGACGATGCCGCGGCGTGCCGGATGAGCCTTGAGAAGTGCGTCGGCCCAATCGAGGTCCGCGGTGTCGGGCGTCGTGTCGTACTCGAAGCTGATTACGATGAAGTCCATGCCGCCCGCGGTGAAGAGCGTGTAGTTGTTGTCCGCCTTCGAGGGCTCCGAGGTGCCGCCGTAGTAGGACTTGCCGTCGAAGTGGTTGTTGCCGGTGTCGGGATGAACGCCGAAGTAGCGGTTGAACCACTCGGTGGTGCCGTCGGCATTGCCGATCGGGGTTTGGTCGTGGTTGCCCACGGCCATGATATAGGGCACGCCTTCCTCAAGGAAAGTGGTCGCGGGATTCTCGAGGCGGTACATCGCGTTCGAGGCATTCGCCCATTCTTGGGCGGCGGTGGTCGGATCGTCGCCGTGCTGGGTGATATCGCCGAGGTGGAGCACGAAGCCGATGTTCTCCACCTCCCGCTCCGCCACGATCCAATCGGTCTGCGCCGAGAAGATGGCCGCGAGATCGCCGCCGACGTTCTCCGAGTAGAACTGGGTGTCCGGAAGGGCCACGACGGTGAAGGAATCGGACGGCTCGACCGCTGCAACACGCCGGCCATGGAAGGTGACCTGCAGGTTGCCGCCATCGACATCGCCCGCCGCGATGCGGAGTTCCGCGTTCACGGGCACCTTGATCGCCTCGTCCGCAGGCGAGATCACGGAAGCGGTGGGCGCGTGGTTCTCGCCGGTGGCGGAGAGCGAGAAGAAGGCGAAGCTGAAGGCGTCCTCCGTGGCGCTCGCCATGTTCTGGAGCGCCGGGACCTGGGGGAAGGTGCCGGTCAGGTCACGGCTTTCAATGATCCAGCGGTTGTTGGCAGCGTCCCAGCTTGAAGCGAGGATGTTGTCGATGTTGTTCGTCCCGCCGCCTTCGGGGCTGAGGATGAGCGTGCCGGTCGCCTCCGAGTGGCCCGTGATCTGGAGATACCACTGGCCCGTCCCGCCCTTGGTCACGGTGAAGTTGCCTCCGGCGACATCGGTCGAGCCGTTGCCGTTCACCCGGCCGATCGCGGCGAGGTGGTTGCTTCCCACGGCGCTGACGGGAAGGTAAGCGAAGCCGGCGCCGTCGTTTTCGTAGTTGGTTCCATTGGAACCGCTGTCGTGGCAGAAGATGTTGAAAGTGCCGTCCGCGTTCGCGCGGGAGAGGGCGAAGTTGTCTTCGTTCTTCGCGCCGGTCACCAGCAGCACGCCGGCCTGGGAGGCATTCGGAACCAGGCCGTTCAGATCGAGCGCATACTGTCCGGCGGGCGAGGCGAGATCGGTGAACTGCACGCCCAGCGCGATGCCCGGGCTGCCGGTGAGCGTGGTCATTTCGCTGTTGTTCGCGCTGTTGGTCACCACGCCGCCGATGAACTCGTCATAGGGCAGGTAGGCGTAGGAGGCGTTGTAGTTCACCTCGATGCTGTCGTCGGCCTCCGCCCAGTGGATGGCGATCCAGTATTTGCTTGTCGCCGCATCGATGGCGAGGCTGCTGGTGGCGAAGAAGTCGCCGGTCGCCGGTCCGCCGACGCTGCTGTCATTGCGGGCCCGCTGTGCGAGGGAACTCAACAAGACGCCGCTGCCGGTGTCGCTGGCGTTCCCGAAGGTCATGTTGTAGTCGCCGCGGTTGGCGTTGCTCTGGAAGGCTCCGCCCGCGGAGCTCCCCGGACCCATGGCGAGGGAGATGCCCGGCGTGGCGTGGGTCAGCGGGTTGTTGTTATTCGCCAACTGGGTGACCTGAAGGGTCCCGAACTCGGCGGAGTGCGCTGCCAAAGGGAACGCGGAAGCGAGGAGAAGCAGGCGTGTGGTGAGCATCATGGCGGGAATCCGCAGAGCCCTAACCGCTTCGTGTCGCCATCAAACCTGCATCGTGTGATGAAATCGCGACGTGAATGTTTGGTCACCTGATGTCATCCCCGTGTCGGATTCCGGTGACGGAATCTTCAGCCTGGCGAGCAACGGCTTCGTCGGCCTTGAGCTTGTTCTCGGCCTTCCTGCTGGTAACCACCGCGACGCGCTGCTGGTAGTCCTTGCCGCGCTTCCTGGAGGAAGGCAGGGCCTCTAACAGAGCGAGAGCGGAATCGCAGGCCGCCGCAGCCTCGGCGAAACGGGCCGCCTTTTCGAGGATCTCCGCACGCCTCAGCGAGAGATCGACGGCGGGACGGAAGCGTGCTTCGAGGGCATCGATGCGGCGCACGGCGGAGTCGTAGCGTTCCAGTTCCACCTCGATCCCGATCGCCTTGTGCTGCAAACCGCTCAGGCATCCGACCTTCGCGAGGCACTGGTCGATGACCTTCACCGCGGCATCCGGCTCGCCGCTTTCCTGAAGCCATGCCGCGCAGAGCAGGGTGTCACCCGGTCCGGGTTTCGCCGCGAGGTCGATGTGCTTGCGCATGGCAGCGATGGCTTGTGGCCGCTGGCCGACCGCTTCTTCCGCGCGGGCGAGAAACTTCCACGCTGCCTCGGAGCGGGGATGCCGGACGACCAGCGATCTTGCCTTCTCGACCGCCTCTCCTTGCTTGCCCAAGTCGAGCGACAGGCGGGCATCGAGCAAGAGAACCTCAGTGTCAGTGGACCCGGCTTCCAGCAGGTTCGCGATGACTTCGGCGGCAGGCGGAAGCTGTTTCGTCAGAAGAAGCATGTCGGCCTTCCGCAACAGGAGTTGCGTATCGCCCGGCTTCTCCAACAAGTGCGCCTCGATCTCGTCCAGCGTGTGGCGCGGATCCGGATGAGCGCGGAGCGGCGCGATCAGGAGCGCGGCGAGGAGGAGAACGTGCTTCATGGCCGAAGCAGCCACCTATGTCGCGAACAGTCCTTGAATCCCGATTGTGTGATGAAATCGGAACATGACGCTTCCGTCACCGGACGGGTGCCGCCGATTGCCCTTGTCATCCCGCCGCATTCATTCCGCGCTATCGCCATGGACGCCACCGATCTCCGCCGGATTCCGAGTTCCGATCCTCACCGGGCCTATCGCTATCGGGACGGTCTCTACGCCGCGGATCTGGTGACGACCGCCTTGGTTCATCTCGATTTCTTCTCGTGGCTCGCGGGAAATCCGTCCGACCTCGCCGGGATCTGCCGTCACTTCGGTTTCGCGGAACGTCCCGCCGACGTGATGATGACACTGTTCGCGGCGAACGGCTTCGTCCGGCCGGAGAACGGGGTGTTCCATCTGTCCGAGTCGGGGCGGGACTTCCTTCTTTCGAGCTCCCCTTGGTCGCTCGCTCCCTACTACCGTTCCCTCAAGGACCGGCCCGTGACCAAGGACTACCTGAAGGTGCTCGGCACCGGCAAACCGGCCAACTGGGGCGGCTACGACGAGGATGAGTCGGCCGATTGGCACCGGTCGATGGAAGACGAGACCTTCGCGCGCCAGTTCACGGCCGCCATGGATTGCCGGGGTGTGCTGCTCGGTCCCGCGATGGCGCAGGCGCTGGATCTCTCCCGATTCTCGCGGATTCTGGATATCGGCGGCGGCTCGGGGATCTACGCCTGCTCGCTGGTCGCGAATCATCCGCAGCTCCGCGCCACGGTCTTCGACCAGCCCTCCGTGGAGAAGATCGCCGGGATGCGGATCGGCGAGCTCGGATTCGCGGACCGGGTGGATGTCAGGGCGGGGGACATGCTGACGGAACCCCTCCCCACGGGCTACGACGTCCATCTCTACTCCAACGTCCTCCACGATTGGGACCTCCCGGAAGTGCGCCAGCTCCTCGCGGCCTCCTTCGCGGCCCTGGAGCCGGGCGGGATGCTCATCATCCACGACGCCTTCATCGATGCGGACAAGTGTGGGCCATTGCCGGTCGCGGAGTATTCGGCCCTGTTGATGCATTCCACGCAGGGTAAATGCTACTCCACCGGGGAATACGAGGAACTGGCGACCGAAGCAGGATTTCGTGGTTTTAGTTTCCAGACCACCGCTGCGGACCGCGGGGTGATGACCGTTGGGAAGCCATGATTGCCCATGCCAAGCGTCGTCTGTGGATTCCGGTGGCGGCGCTAGCGGTAATTGTCGGGGTGATTATTGTGGCTTCCCGAAAGAATGGCCACCGGCAGTCGAAGTTTCCGCGGCTGCCGGAATTCGACTCAGCCGAGGTCTGGCGGTCATCCTCCGGGGGAGGCGAGACGGTTGCCCAAGTGGACCCCAAGGATTTCAGCCGCTTGAGATCGGATTTCGAAGGGTCTCCGCTCGACCCCAAGCCCATGAAATGGGTGTTTACGGGAGAACTGCGGCTTTTCAGCGGCGGGGAGCAGGTTCTCAAGATCGACCTTTTCTCCCACGAGGGGGTAGTGCCGTTTAAAATCGGCAGAGACTACTACCTCCCCAAGCCGGGGGAGGGGCCTCCTGACCATCTGGATGTAAGCTACTTGAATCCCAATTGATCTCGCGGGTGGATTTTCCAGAGACAAGTTGCGCCCCCGGCGGTTTTACGGGACAAGACTGCCAGC
>CAMLOZ010000332.1 GCA_946481625.1 uncultured Haloferula sp.
GCGGCGGCGAGGACGAGGTGCAGAAGGTCGCCTTCGCGAAGTTCCTGCTCTGCGCCTCCTTCATGGCCGCTCCCGCATCCCTCGTCGTGGCCAAGCTCCTCATCCCGCAGACGGAACCGATCGACGATTCCCTCCACGTCCCGAAAGACAAGCTCGGGGCCAATCTCCTCGATGCCCTCGCCAATGGCACCTCGGAAGGGTTGAAGCTCGCCGCAAATGTCGGAGCCATGCTCATCGCCTTCATCGCCTTCGCCGCGCTCGTCAACGGTTGCCTCGCGAAGATCCACCCCGGCCTCTCGCTCGACATCCTGCTCGGTTACCTCTTCGCCCCGGTCGCATGGATCATCGGCGTGGACCCCGCGGACACGTCGAAGGTCGGCGCGCTCATCGGCACCAAGCTCGTCTTCACCGAATTCCTCGCCTACGAACAACTGGGCACCTTGAAGACCGCCGGCACCCTCGCCCCGAAGTCCGTCTATCTTGCCACCTTCGCCCTCTGCGGCTTCGCCAACTTCGCCTCCATCGGCATCCAGCTCGGCGGCACCGGCAGCATCGCCCCCGGCCAGCGCCCCACCATCGCCGCCCTCGGCTTCAAGGCGGTGCTGGGCGGCACCATGGCCACCCTGATGACCGCAACGCTGGCCGGGGCACTCTACTCGTGGGCGACTTGAGAGGCGGAAAAGGCAGGGACCGCTCTCCTGGCGGACCGGCGGGAGGCGTGGCCCTTTTGGGATGCCTTGCCCGCCTCCTCGAATCTCAAGACAGCCTCCAAGCCCCGGACTCCGTCTCATTGCGGATTCGTTCTCAGCCGGAAGAACTCCGCGCTCGACCCGAAAACCTGCACGGTCACCGTCGCCTTCCCTTGTGCATCCATCGTGTAAGACCCGTGCGTGCTCCACTGCCCCAGATCGCCATGATAGGCACGCTCGAGCTTTACGGTCTTCCCGGCCTCCCACTTCATGTCGATCCTTACCGAACCATCCGCCTGCGGCTGCACCAGGGTGATCTCCGGACCGGGCGAGCCCGTCCCGACGAAGCGGATCATGACATTGTTGCTCCCCGCACCCGCCCGGTAGCTGATCGTAAAAGGGCGGCCGTCGATGATTAGCATCGCTCCCTCCGGCAAGCCGTTGAAAGTCCCGATCACCGGATCGCTGCCGTCATTGTCGAGGAGCGTATAGGTGGACCCGTTCATCGGCAGATAGCCGACGGAAAGATCAAGCGTCATGCCCGTGAGATTGATCTCGCCGGTAACCTCGATCATGCCGAAGCCGGTCCCGGGAACCTCGCTCGTCAGGGTGCAGGCATAGGTGCCGCCTCCGGCGAGCGTGTTCACTCCTTTCGATTGCATCTCGGAGAGACTCAGGGTGCCGCCCTGGTTGGTGATCATTCCGGTGCTTGCGGAACCTTCGAGCGTTCCACCCGCAACATAGACGGGTCCCTGCCAATAGCGGAAGAGCCGTACCTTGCCGGATTCGACATGCAGCGCGGTGAGCTCGTTCCCGTTCTCGATTTCCTCCCCCCGGTAGATCGTGAGCGTCCCGCTTCCTTTCTTGTGAATGGAAGAGGCAGCCGTTCCGGTGATACGGAAATTTCCATCTTGAGATCCCAGGCTCACCGAATTGTTCCCCGCGAACGTCAGCGATCCACTGCCCAGTTGGATCTGTCCCTGCGTCGTTCCGTAGACATGAAGAACCGTCTCGGAGTATCCGTTCAGCTTGAGGATGCCGCTGCTGGAAAACCATACCGGAGCCGAATCGGCAATCTGGTTGCTCGCCGCAAGACTCAAGGTCCCGCCTGAAAATTGCACGGGCCCGGGCATCGCGTTCCCGTTGCTCCTGTTCAGAACCAAGGTGGCCGAGGCATTCAACTTCGTAATCGCCGAGTAGGTGTTGGCATGTGATCCGTTCCACTCGACCGATCCTCCCTGATCGATTACCAGCTCGGAGGCGCTTCCCGAGATCACGCCGGACATCTTCAGCGCCTTCGAGTAGCTGCTCTTGATGCTCGGGCTTCCCCCGAGAACCACTTCACCGGGCACTTCGGCATTTTCGTAGGATTCAAGTGTCCCTTCCAGGATGATTTTCTCCCCGGCAGGCAAGGTCATGGGTTCGCCGATCACCAGAACTGCTCCCTCGCGCACCGTGGTGGAACCCGCTGTGGTTCCCAGGGAAGTCGCCTGGTTGACCTCCAACGTCCCGCCTTTGACTTCGACCGCACCGCTGAAGGTATTCGCTCGATTCAACCGCAACGAACCTGCTCCGGTTTTCACGATTCCCGTGGCAGCGGCACCATTGCCAAACGCCGCATCAATTGAGATGTGGGAGTCCGCGCGCGGGATGAAAATCGTTTTGTTACCGCTTCCGAACGATATCACCCCGTTTCCATTGGCCGTGATCGAGGAGGTGGCCTGCACCAAGTCCGAGGTCGACAGGGTTCCTGCGAGGATTATCGTGCAGTTGGTATTGGCTTGCACGGCGGAGCTTCCCCCGAACGTGATATTCCCAACGGTCTCACTAAGAGTGCCCGCCCATGTCGCGCTTGAGATGGATAGGATCCCTCCGGTTATTTCGATCGCCGCGTTATCGGGAATCTGGTGGGAGCGTTCAATATTGCATGTGCCCGCCGCCAGCTCGAGCTTGCCGCCAAAGCAGGCCGTTCCGGCAAGCTTCCTCAAGGTGAGATTTCCGGACTCCACCCGCAGCGCGCCGGTGAAGGAGTTCGCCACTCCGCTGGTGGTGAACAGGAGAAACCCCGAACCCTGCTTGGTGAGCCCTCCGCTACCGGCGATCACGCCCTGGATGTCGAGGTTGGCGCTCCCCCCTAGATTGACACGGCAAGTCGCCTGCAAGGTGATCGCAGGCTGCCAGGTCACGTTGCCCAGCACCCCTGTCACCTTGAAGTTGTCGCCAGCGGCTCCAGTGAGGGTGACCGGAATGCCCGCCGTGGGAAAGGTGTAGTGCCCTCCTGTCAGATCCACCTCGATTGCGTCCACCTTCAGGTTGCTGATGTTCAGCGTGCTCGTGCGGTTCGCCGCGTTGCCGGGAAACACCAGCTTCACCGGTGCCGCTTCACCTGCGGCAGGCACGCCGCCGGACGACCAGTTCGCCGGATTGTTCCAAGAGGTGTTCGCACCCGCGCCGGACCACACGTGGGTGCCGCCATGGGCTGTCACGAGAAATGCCATCGGCAAGAGGAAATGAAAAAGTCGTGTTTTCATGAGAGGATGAGTCGGTGTCCTGTTTCGTCTCCTTCATCTCACGATCCTCGAAAACACGGAATAGGACCTCCGCCGGACAAGGGCCCTCCCGCCTCCCTAACAGATCCGACTTTGGTCGGATGCACGCTTCCCGTTGCCTCTTCCTATCCCCTGCGCTACCTTCCCCGAGCAGCATGAGCGACGATTCTTCTTCCACGCCGAGGCCCGCGAGCGAGCAGCTCGATTTCCTCATCGAACGGATCGGGACCGTGCCGCTCGATGAACTCCTCCGCGACCTCCTCCGCCACAGCGCCACCGCCCTCAAGGTCGAACGCGTCGGCTACTGGAGCATGGAAGGCGGCGCGCGCGCCATCGACCGCGACCTGCAATACTACCTTTCCACCGACCGCTTTGATGAAACCCCTCTCCGGCTCGAAGCCAAGGCCTATCCCGCCTATTTCGGCGCTCTCAATCAGGGCTCGAATCTCGTCGTTTCCCACGATGCGATGTCCGATCTCCGCTTGGCCGAGTTCCGCAGCGACTACTTCGCCCCGCTTGGGATCACCTCGATGCTCGATGCCCCGGTTCACCGCCACGGCCAGCTCTTCGGCGTGGTTTGCCACGAGCACGTCGGTCCCGTCCGCCAATGGTCACCGGCCGAGGTCGATTTCGCCCGCTACGTCGCGCAATGGGTGGCCCTTGCCGTGGAGATCGACGGTCGCCAGCGCGCGGAAATCGCACTCCGCGAGAGCAAGGCCCGCTATCGCGCCGTGATCGAACATACCCCCACGCCCACCGTGGTGGTGGACATGGAGACCGGTCTCTTCGTCGAGGCGAACGAGAGCGCCCTCCGCTTCTACGGCGTGGATCGTACTTCACTCCTCGGCGGCGGCCCTGCCGACTTCAGCCCGGAATTCCAGCCAGACGGGCGTCCGAGCGCCGAGGCCGCCCGGGAAAAGATCGCCATGGCCCTCTCCGGCGAGGAACCGCGCTTCGACTGGGTCCACCTCCGCGGCGACGGGCAGGAGATCCCCTGCTCCGTCCACCTCGCGAAAATGCCCGGAAAGAGGGACGTCCGCATCATCGCCACCGTCATCGACAGAACCGAACAAGCCCGCACGGAGGAATCCATGCGCCGGGCGCTCGAACAAGAACGCGAACTCAACGAGCTCCGCCTGCGCTTCACCTCGATCGTATCCCACGAGTTCCGCACTCCCCTCGGCGTGATCATGTCCGCCGTCGAACTCCTGCGGAACTACTTCGAGCGCCTCGATGCCGCGCGGCGCAACGAGCTCTTCGAGGACATCCACCAGGCCACCCGCCGCATGGCCGATCTCATGGAACAGGTGCTCGTGCTGGGCCGCGCCGATGCCGGCAAGCTGGGCTTCACCCCCGCCCCGCTCGACCTATCCGGCCTCTGCGCCAAGCTCGCCGGGGAAACCCGCAGCGCCACCGCCGACAAGTGCCCGCTCGCCTTTAACGACACAGGCTGCTCCGGGGACGCCATCGCCGACGAACCGCTTCTCCGGCACATCCTTTCCAACCTCCTCTCGAACGCCGTCAAATACTCTCCCGCCGGTAGCCCGGTGGAATTCATGGTGCGCCGCGATGGCA
>CAMLOZ010000333.1 GCA_946481625.1 uncultured Haloferula sp.
CGCGGCTCAACCAACTCCGCTTCGCCGTGGCCGCGACGCCGGACGTGGCACTCCGTCTTACTCCCGAGGCCGAAGCCTCGGTCCGCTTCCCCGAACTCCCGGGAAAGGCCTTCCCCGCGAAGGTCACCCGCTCCAGCAACTTCTTCGATACGGCTTCCGGAACGATGCGCGTGGAGCTGATCCTCGACAACGCGGACCTGGCCCTACCCGCGGGCCTGACCGGCACCGTCGCCTTCAAGCTTCCTCCCGCCGCCGGCACCTTCCTCTTGCCGAACAACACCCTCGTGCTCCGCGAAGGAAAGTCCACCATCGCTCTCGTGGAAGACGGGAAAGTGAAGTTCATCGACGTCTTGCCCGGCCGGAATCTCGGACCGCAGATGGAGCTGACTTCCGCCGCACTGAAGCCGGACAGCCAAGTAATCGTCAGTCCGAACGCCATGCTGAAGGAAGGCGATCCCGTGACCGCGAGTCCGCTGGTGGCGGGCAGGTAATCAGTCATCCGCAGCCATCCGGTCGGCGAAGGCCCGGCGTATCCCTTCCGCCACACCGTCGGCGTAGGCCTCTTTGCCCTCGAAGGCCCAAACCACGCCGGGCCATGCGGGGTCCCCGGGGGAGCGTCCCACGATGTGGATGTGCATCTGCCGGACCTGATTACCAATGCACGCGACGTTCAGTTTGTCCGGCTGGAAATACTCCGACACGAAACAGGACACTTCCCGGACCGCTGCCGTCACTTCTTGGAATGTCTTCGCATCCAGCTGGTGAAGGTCCTCGATGCCCTCCTCCACTTCCGGCACGAGGATCAGCCAGGGAAACAGCGCGTTGTTCTTCAAGAACACGCGGCAGCCCCGGTGCGAGCCGAGATCGAATCCGCCGGCGGCCAAGCGGGGATGGAGGGTGAATGCCATGCCGCATCCATGGCGACACTGGCCGGAGCAAGCAAGCCCGCTGCGTATCCCCCACCCTTGCCGATATCCTGCTCCGGGTGCAAATTCGCCGCGTGCCGCTCCTGAGTTCCAGCTACCGTGCACCGGCTTTCCTGCCGGGAGGGCACCTGCAAACGATCCAGCCGGCACTCTTCCGGCGGGTGCCGCTGGTGACCACGCGCCGCGAGCGCCTCGAGCTCCCGGACGGAGATTTCCTCGACCTCGATTGGGCCGGCGAAGGACGCAAACGGCTCGCGATCCTTTCGCACGGACTGGAAGCGAGTTCGAGGGCGACCTACATCCAGGGCATGGCGGCTGCCTTGCAGCGGCGTGGCTGGGACGTGCTGGCGTGGAACTACCGCGGCTGCAGCGGCGAGATGAACCGCCTCCTGCCCTTCTACCACAGCGGTGCCAGCGACGATCTGCACCAGGTCATCCGCCACGCGCTGGCCGTTCATCCCGCGGGGAAGATCGATCTCGTCGGCTTCAGCCTCGGCGGAAACATGACGCTCAAGTATCTGGGCGAGCGGCAGGCCGATCCCCGTCTTCATCGCGCCGTGGCCTTCTCCGTCCCCTGCGATCTGGCCTGCTCCTCCGAACGTCTCGCCGGGCGGGTCAACCGGCTCTACATGGGTCGTTTCCTGCGCTGCCTGCGGCGGAAGCTGGTCGCCAAGCGACCTCGCTTCCCCGCCGAGATCAATCTCAAGGGCATCGACAAGCTGAAGAATTTCCGTCAGTTCGACGACCGCTTCACCGCCCCCCTGCATGGCTTCCGCGATGCCGAGGACTACTGGGCGCGTGCCAGCTCGAGGCCCTTCCTGCCGCGGATCGGAATCCCGGCGCTGCTGGTGAACGCAGCGAACGATCCCTTCCTGGGCCCCGCTTGCTTTCCGCGGGAAGAAGCGGAAGCGAGCGCTTGCTTCCACCTGGAGATCCCGGAGGAGGGCGGGCATGTCGGCTTCAGCCTGCCCCAGGGGGAATACTGGTCGGAGCGGCGCGCGGCGGAATTCCTCGACGGTGGCAACTGAGCTTTGCCATTCCTCCTTCCGCCTGCGAGACTGGGGCGTGAGTGAAGCACCCGACGTCGCATTCCTCCGCGCGGCGGGCTTTCTGGAGCTTGGCATGCCGGAGGACGCTCTGGCGGAATTGGGGGAATTGCCTCCCGAACTGCAATCCACGTCTGTCGCCCTGCATTTGAGGGTGGATGCATTCTTCCGGCTGAAAGACTGGGCCGCCGCCTTGGAGATCTGCCTGCCCATGCTCGACTCCCATCCCGAGGATCCCGGCTGGTGGATTCAAACGGCTTATGCGACGCGGCGCGCGGATTCGGTGGCGACGGCGGAACCGATCCTGCGCAGGGGCATCGAGCTTCACCCGAAGCACGGGCTGATCCTCTACAATCTCGCCTGCTATGCGTGCGTGCAGGGTCGGCATGAGGAGGCTCGCTCGCTGCTAGAGCAGGCAGAGGCGGGAGAAAAGGGGACCTACCTCGGCATGGGGGCGAACGATACGGATCTGGTCGCGATCATGCCGTGGATCACGGAACAGCGGGCTGGCGGAATCACCAAGCAGATCGGCCAGTAAAACCTTTTGAATCCGCACACCGGAGGCCGATGATATATCGCCCCTCCGGAAAAACGAGACACGGATAAAGCACCATCCGCAGGTCAAACAACCTCCTCGTTTAGGGAGGGAGCTTTAGGGGCTTTCTCCAGCGAGAATCCTTGATGTGGGCCTCGCTTGCGCGTTCACTGACAGAGGTGAGGGCAAGGAATGGTATTCCCCTCCGATGTCATGTGCGCCCTGAAAAATATCGTCATTCCTCAACCCATAGAATCGGCAAAGTTCCCTCTCAATCCCCTTCCCGCCATGATTACTCAGTCTCACATCCATCCTGGCAATCCGCGCGCTGCGTTCGTCCGTCTCGCCGCCCTGATCGCCTTGGTCCCCCTGTCCGCTTCCGCCCAATCGATTTCCTACAACACGGGAACCCTGGGTGTCGCGGGCGACGGCGTGAACTCGGCCGGAGTCGTGTTGGATCAACCGGGCGCGCTCGCTGCTTTCGGGGATTACTCATCCACCTACGCCAGCCCGGACAACACCACGGTTCCTTTCCTCTCGCAGTTGAATCCTCCGGCGGGCAGCCCGTTCACCATCGAATTCTGGGCTCGACCGACGGCTTCGGACAATGACGACGCTCCGGTTTCCAACCGCCTCGGCGGCGGCGGGGATCGCTCGGGGTGGGTCTTCTTCCAGCGGGCAGCGGCAACCGGATGGAATTTCCGGATGTACAACGGCAACGGAGGTACTAACGGTGTCGATATCACCGGCGGCACCTCCACGCTCAACGCCTGGTCCCATGTCGTCGTCACTTGGAATGGCAGCACCGCTTCGCTCTATGTGAACGGAGCACCGACCAACGCACCCAACATCGGTGCCGGCGGATATAACGTCAACACCACGGAGAGCTTTTACCTCGGAGCCTTGATCGGTGGCAACAGCCCGAGCACCGGCTCGGTGGACGAGGTGGCGTTTTATCCGACGGCGCTAAACGCCACCCAGATTCTCGATCACTACAATACGGCCGCATCCGCCGAGATCGGCGCGTACAGTTCGATGGTGCTGGCTGACGGGGCGGTGCTGTACCTCCAGCAGAATCCACCCGAAGTGAAGTTCTCAGTGGCGGGGCCTACGCCTACCATCACCTTCACCGGGATTCTCGAGGAGTCGACGAATCTGGTGGACTGGGATGATCTCGTGGTGACCAGCCCCTATACCCCGCCGACACCTCTGACAGGCAAGCGGTTCTTCCGCAGCCACCGCTAACCTGCGGCCTTGGAGCATTCGATCCCCGCCCGCAAGGTTTTCTCCACCACCTTTGCGGGCGGCAGGAAGCCCCCTCTTGCGAGCCGACCTTTCCGGGGCTAAACAAGGGGCCGGATGGCATTCCAACTGAACAGCGACTATTCCCCGCAAGGCGACCAGGCCCAAGCCATCGCCAAGCTGGTGAAGTCGATCCGCGCGGGCAACGCCCACCAGACCCTGCTGGGGGTCACCGGCTCCGGGAAGACCTTCACGATGGCGAACGTGATCGAGCAGATCGGGAAACCGACGCTGATCATGAGCCACAACAAGACGCTGGCGGCGCAGCTCTACTCCGAGTTCAAGAACTTCTTCCCGCACAACGCGGTCGAATACTTCGTCTCCTACTTCGACTACTACCAGCCGGAGGCCTATATCCCGCGGACCGATACCTACATCGAGAAGGACTCGTCGATCAACGACGAGATCGAGCGCCTGCGCCTGTCATCGATGGGCTCGCTCCTGACGCGGGAAGACACCATCGTGATCGCGTCGGTGTCCTGCATCTACGGCTTGGGATCGCCGGAGGACTACGAGGGCATGATGGTGCCGGTATGGGTCGGCCAGCAACTGCGCCGCGACGATTTGCTCCAATCGCTGGTGGCCATCCTCTTCGAGCGCAACGACATCGCCTTCGGCCGCGGCAAATTCCGCGTGCGGGGCGACGTGGTCGAAGTGCACCCGGCCTACCTGGACGAGACCGCCGTGCGGGTGGAGTTCTTCGGCGACGAGATCGACCGCATCACCACCATCGACACGCTGACCGGCGCGACCATCGACCGCATCGACAAGCACACCTTCTTTCCGGCGAAGCAATTCGTGACTCCCGGGGAGAAGATGAAGCGGGCGATCATGGAGATTCGCAAGGAAGCCGAGGAGCGTGTCGCGTGGTTCGAGAAAGAGGGCAAGCTGATCGAGGCCCAGCGCCTGCGGATGCGGACCGACTACGACATCGAAATGATGCAGGAGATGGGCTTCTGCCAGGGGATCGAGAACTACTCGCGGCACCTGACCGGC
>CAMLOZ010000334.1 GCA_946481625.1 uncultured Haloferula sp.
CCACGCGGGAATCGGGATCGCCGAAATTGTCCACCACCGGTCCGTAGAAGATCCCTTGGTCGAGGAACGGGGTCTCATGCCGGGCGTCCCACAAGGCTTGCACTCCGTCGGGACGGTGGCAGTAGGAGCAATTCGCATCCAGATACGAGCGCGCGCGGTCCTGAAGGGAAGCGCCGGTGTCGGTGTGGTGCACCAGCTTGTCGAGAGCCGGGATGTCCACTTCGTCCGGCGGATTGTCGAAGAGGCCGACATGGGCCCAGGCGCGGAGCTGGTTGTCCGTGGTGCCTCCGGGGAAGAGCATGTCCTTGTTGAACTGCCGGGTGCTGGGCCCGAGCACGCCGCCCGCCTGCGGATTGTGACAGCGCAGGCAATCCTGCCGGCTCGGGTAGTACCACGGCTGGCGGCGGGTATCGACGTGGAACTTCGCGACCGTCACCGGCGAGGCCGTGTGAGCCGTGACCGCGAGGCCGAAGAAGAGCGTGTCCGGCAGGTCGAGCGTGGTGCGCGAGTATTCGGCCCAGTTGAAGCCGTCCGAACTGCAGAAGGCGATGAAGGTATCGCCCTCCCGCTTCATCCGGAGCCAGGTGTCCGGGAAGTTCACGCGCGGCTGCGGGTCCGCGGGGTAGAGCGCGGTTGCCCCGCCGCCGGTGGTCGCGCGGTACTGGAATTCGTAGCCGCCGTCGTTGTTGTTGCGCGCGGCATTGCTGGGGAAGACCAGGGCCATCACGTGGCGGGCGTTCGCGGCGAGGCTATCGCGGACCATCAGGCCGGTCTTCGTGTAGAGGTCCGCCTGCACCACCGACTCGATCCGCACGGACACGTCGAAGTCGCCCGTGCGCTGCTGGTGCGCGAAGTGGAACTGATCGCTCGTGCCCCAGATGTCCGTGCCGCCCGCGGTGATCGTGATGAGATTGCCGTCCCGCACGGTCGAGCCCGCGAGCGCGGGGCTGCCGATGTCCTCACTGGTGAAGGAGCCGATGGGCGTGGTGGCGATCGGGATGCTCTCGGTAAGCCCGGCATCGAGCAGGTCGGCGTCACTCTGGTCGGCGCGCCACTTGTAGGTCGCGCCATAGACGTTGCCATCCGGTTGCTTCACGATCACCCGCGTTTCCAGTCGCCGCCTGGCGTTCGGGTCCACGTCGCTCGAAGGAAAATCGAAGTGCTTCACCAGCACGCTGCCGCTCGGGAAGGTCCATTCGCCGGTCGGCTCGAAGCCCACGGTGGTCGCGTTCGGCACGGAGGCGAAGCGCGTCTTGATCGCGCCGTCCGACCAGAAAGGCGCGTTCAGCGTGTAGGGAATCAGACGCTCGCTCGGCGCAAGCGTGGCGAGGTTGTCGAAAAGTCCGGTCGCGCCGAGCGTCGCCGGGAGCGGCGTGCCGGGGGCCGGGCCGCCGCGTTCCAGCTTGTAGATCTTCCCCTCCGTGGTGCCCATCTGGCAGAGGTAGAGCTCGTGGTTCGCATCCTGGCCGAAGGACGACAGGCCGCGGTAGTCGTTGCCGGAATTCTCCCCGATGCCGTCCGGCATCTGCGCGAGGAAGACCTTGGTGGCGGGCGTCGTGGACTCGTCAAGGTACCAGACAAAGCCGGTCATGTTGTCGCCGAAGATGTATTTCCCCACGAGTTCGGGGAACTCCGTGCCGCGGTAAACGTAGCCGCCGATCACGCAGCTCCCGACTCCGTCGCTGTGGCGGTAGTCGATGATCGGCCGCTTGTTCGTGCCGATGAAGGGTGCCACGAGGTCGCCGTTGTTGCCCTCGATGTCGTTCCACTGGAAGTTCAGGCCCGGCGGGTCGCTCGGTTCGATCACGCTGACTTCCTCCCGCGAACCCTGGCCGACATCGCCGATGAAGATGCGGCCGGTGACGTGATCGATGGACATGCGGTGCGGGCTGCGGAGGCCGAGGGCGTAGATTTCTTCCAAGGCATTCGGCTGGCCGACGAAGGGGTTGTCGTTCGGCACGTAGTAGCGCGGCCAGGTGGGGCTCACCTCGTTCGCGGGGCGCTTCGTCGGCGCATGGCTGATGGCACCGCCGCGGAGGTCCGTGTCGATCCGGATCACGCAGGAGAAGAGCGAGAGATCGATGCGCTGGGTGTGCGTGCCGCCGTTCTGGTCGTCGCCGTTGGTGATGTAGAGGAAGCCGTTCTGGGGGTGGAAGAACATGCCTCCGCCGTTGTGCCAGACGGTGGAGTCCTTCTGGTCGATCACCACGTATTCACCGGCCTGGGTGGTTTGGTAATTGGCATCCAGGATGAACCGCGAGAGGCGGTTGCGGGTGGGCGTGGCGGTGGGAGGCCGGTTTTCGGGATCGCCGATGATCGGCCCGTTGTCGCCGCTGCCGCCGGTCACGCCGCCGCGCCAGTTGTACCAAAGGAAAATCTGGCGGTTGTTCGCGAAGTCCGGGTGCAGCGCCAGGCCGAGCATGCCGGAGTCGTCCCAGCCCTGGGTGTTGGCGGAGAGATCGATGACCAGCGTCTTCGTGTTGGTCGCGGGATCGTTCTCGAAGCTCCAGATCTTGCCCTCGCGTTCCCAGACGATGAGGCGGTTGGTGCCGGGGATCGAGGCGAGGCCGAGGGGATTGACGAAGCTGAGATTCGGGAAGGCGACGACGGTGGACCACTCCGCGGGGATGGACGGGGCGACCTCGGGGAAAGTGCCGTCGAAGAAGGCATCCACATCAGGGCGCTCGGTCAGGCCGTAGGCTTGTGCGTTGGCTTGCGGAAGGGGGAGCAGCAGCGCGAGGGCCGCGGCCAATCGCAGGGAATGGATCGGATTCATGCAGGGCAGGGCGGCGCGCGGCCGGGCTTTTTTTGTGCTGGAAATCGGAACCGTTGACCTCCACCTCCTGCTACGGCGCTTGTGGCGGGGGCGGGCAAGGGAGTCACGTCCCGGCGGGGGTGGAGGGTTTAGTAAACGCTCATGTGACAATATCGACCCGCGGGGGTTGCGGTCTGCAACGGGCCGGCTTGGTTCGTGCAATGCCGGGAGGGGTTGGCGAAGCTGTCATCCCTTGTGGGTCAATGGCTTGGGTCGGGGGCACGGGGTTTGCTGATTGGAATGAACCGATAACCCATGAATCCCATGAAGACGAGTTCCAAGATCATTACCGTTGTCGCCGTCGGTGCCTTCGCGGCAGCGTCCACTTCCTGTATGACCACCTACGACGCCTACGGGCGCCCGGTGCAGAGCGTCGATCCGGGCGCGGCTGCGGCCGGTGCGGTAGCCGCCGGGGCGCTGGGATACGCGATCGGCCAGAACAACGACGACCACCATCACTACTATCACGGTGGATACTACCGCCGACCTTACTACGGTTACCGTTACCGCCGCGGTTATCACCGCTGGCGATAATCCCGGGAGATTCCGGGGCGTTTCAACCGCTAACCACCGCCGCGGCTTGCCGCGGCGGTCCGCGTGTACGGATCAGGGGATGAGTTCGAGGGGGATGCCGCGGGCCTCCAGCTTGCTACGATGTCTCTCGTAGATGGCGGACATGTCGCGGTTGTAGCGGTCCTTGTCCACGGTGCGGGAGAGGTTGAGGTCGTGGAGGCGGTGGAGATGGCTGACCGCGGGGATGCAGGCGGGGAGCCCGGCCTCGAGGATGAAGCGGGTGTAGAGCTCGAGGTCCTCGGCGGTGTCCATGTCCTCGGCATAGCCGCCGACGCGGTCGAAGAGCTCGCGGGAGAAGCACACGTTGCCCTGGATGTAGTGCTTGCCGGAGAAGATCGACCGCAGCATGTCGTCGGCGGAGTCGAAGCGCCAGGCGTAGTAATCGCGGCCGGGGATGTAGCGGCCCTCCTTGTCGATGGTCAGGAAGTCGGCGACGGCCCAGCGGGCTTGTGCGGTCGAGAGGGTGTGAAGGAAATGGTGGGCGGAGCGCTGGAGCAGGAGGTCGTCGTCATCGAGCGGCATGATGAAGTCGCCTGGTGCGGAGGCCGCGGCGATATTGCGGGCCCGGCCGGGAGGCATGGGGTGGGGGGAGAGGGTGACATGCAGGCGCGGTTCGCCGCGGAGGGAATCGAGCCAGGCGGCGGTGCCGTCGTCCGAGCCGCAGTCATGGAGGGCCTGCACCAGCTCGATCTCGAGCGGGGCGAGGCTGCTCATGCGGACGCTCTCGATGTTTTCCCGGAGAAAGGCGAGGCGGTTGCGGGTGGGGGTCAGGATGAGGAGTTTCAACACTCCAACAGAGCTTCGCTTTCGCGGGAGTCAACCGCAAGGACGGGAGGCTTTTGTGGAAGGGTGCGTACCGGCAACCTCATTCAATCGATCCGTATGAATATACCGCCGAATTACTTATTTTGCGATTGTGCAATGTCTTTCATCTTCGGGTCATGAATCGCCGCAACCCATTCATCCGCGGAGCGGTTGTCGCCGTTCCTCTTGTAAGCCCCGGCCATTGCCATCGCTACTTGATCTTTATGCAATTGGCTGAGATTGGCGTAGCCGGTGTCTACCCAATTGGCGGCGGCATCGAAATTCTTGCGAGTCCAGGTATCGACGGCGATTCGAATCAGCTCGGGCTCGCCGGAATGATTTGGAGAAGAAGAAAGAAACTTTATTACGTTCTCCGGTTGGGATTGCGATAACATCCCTATGAGTTTTACCGAAGCTTGGGTGTAGGAGTGATCGCCGGGGATCTTGATTTTCTCAAATTCCTCCAAGGTTCGAGAAAAATCTGTCCCCGCCGCAGAATACAGATAGTGCAGTTTGCCCAAGCTGAGGTCGGCTGAATTCGGACTTCCGGCCTCGAAATGTTGGAAAGCCATTAGCCCTTGTTCAAAACTCGCCTTTGCCTGT
>CAMLOZ010000335.1 GCA_946481625.1 uncultured Haloferula sp.
AAAACACGACTTGTGGGGAATGGGGAAGCGGAAAGCTTGGGGAATCCCGTTTCCTCGGAAAATCCGGCGTTTGCAGCGGGCCGCAGGCACCGTTCTATCACCTCGTTACCGGCAAGCCGGCACCAATCCCTTCAAACGCGAGCAGTCGCTCAATCGTCCCCGAACACATCCACCGCAAGCCGCCGCGCGATGTCGGCGTCGATGCGGAACGCGTTTGGATCCCCCTCCACCTGGCCAACCCAAACCCGGTTGCCGGGCTCCTTCGAGAGCGGTGCGAGGCGCAGGGTATACATGCGCGTGCCGGCCTCGAGCCCTTGGTCATCGTAACGCCGCGATAGGATCCGGAAGCTCAGGACAGGAGTGGAAAGCGCGCTCTTCGCCTCTTGGTCGTCGGGCGCAAGCCAACTCTCGCCCTGAAGTTCGAGCAACAGCTTGAGAAGCTGGTCGGCTCCTTCGACCTTCGCCTTCCACGCCTGCTGCACCATGCTGTATTCGAGCAGCAGGGGAGGCTTGCCGGCGATTGTTCTCTCCACCTCGGCCACGTCCACGGCGGCAATCGACCACGGATTCGCTCGCCGCCATCGCCACGGCTGCGTGGCGAGCGCGCCGATGTAAGTGTCGTCTACGCGCATGACCGTGGGAACGCCGGCGCGCATGGCATACCAGGTGCCGTCGAGCGAGCGGCCGAAGACAAACTCGTAGCGCTCGCCGGTGAAGGCAAGGAAGCGGAGCGAGATCGACGGACGGTCGAGCCCGTAAGGAGTCAGGTCCGTCGCTGCATCCGTCACGAAGTCCGCCACGCGGGTCTGGGTGAGCGTGCCGACCATCCGCGTCAGCGTGGCGTAGTTGATCGGCTGCAGCCGGCCTGCCGCGTCCTGGTAGGCCCAGTCCTTTCCTTGCTCGCGCACCACGGGGATCTCGGGGCCGGTGGAGGATTGGATCAGGATGCCTTGGATCGCCGCCGGATTCAACAACGTGAGCATGGGGTTGCGCAGGTCGTTGATGGTGTCCGGCAGTTCCGCCAGCGAGACCAGGTCGTCCTCTCCTTCTTCCCCGCCGGGCTTGGTGACTGTGCCTTCGATGGGCACCGTGGCCAACGGCTTGAGCAGGAGTTCGAAGACGGTATTCGGACGATCGCTCACGGTCGCATAGACCGTCTCCGCTTCGGGCGTGGCAGGCGGCATGATTTCAAGCGTCACCTCCTCCGCTTGGCCGAAGTGCCGGATCGAGATGCGCTGGCGGCCGTTCGTCTGCTCGGCAGGCAAGGTGACCTCCGAGCGGTCCATCACCTTCTTGGCGCGTAGCTTGAAGAGGTCCGTGAGCAGCTTGGTTACCGCGTTCACGTCGGTCGCCAGCTCCTGGGGTTTGGTAATTCGCCACGGAGCCTTGTCGCCGGCGCGCGAAAGGAGGATCTCAACCTCTCCGTTCTGGATCCGGACCGTCTCCATCAAGAGAGGATTGCAGAGGAAAGGATGGTGGTCGCGCAGATGGCGGAAACCGTCGCGGAAGAGCGAATGGATGTCGCCGGTCCCGGCGTAGGTGTCATCGCTGCGGCCTTCGTCGAGCGGCTGGATGAAGACCGTTTTGTTCTCCTGCCCGGTCTTCGGGTCGATGTCCACCCACAAGGTCGGACGGCCGAGCAGGTAGTTGGCGAGGCGATTGCCGTTCTTGTCCTCGATCAGGACGCCGATGGTCCCGTCGCGCAGACCCGCCTTGGCCGTGTCCAGCTTGCCCTCGGGGATGATGTCCACCACCCGCGTGCCAAGCGTGAACTGCACGATGAGATTCGCCACGCGCGGGTCCATCCGGTCTTGCCACGGCTGGACGATGCGCCACATGCCGTTCTCGAAGACGCACTCCGCCTTCACCCCGTTTCCGGCCAGGTGGATGCGGTGGATATCCTTCGTCTCGAACTTGTAGAGGCTCTTGCCGATCTCAGCCCCCTGCGCTCCCAGCAAGCGGTCCAGGCTGCCCTCCTTCAGATGCAGCGCCGCCACAAGGACGGCCCCGGCGGCAAGCACGAGCAGGAAGAGGGTGAACGCGAAGGATCGCATGGCGGTCATCAGGCCCGGCGCGACGACCAGACGATCGCGCCGATGATCAAGGCGAAGGCGGGCAGGAAGAACAGGTTCACCCGGTTGATGAAGGAAAGCTGGCTGTCCAGCAGCGGCAGCTTGTAGGTGCCCAGCGTGAGCGGACCCTCGCCGGTCAGCTCCTCGCGGCCCATCAGCCAGTTCACCGAACTGGCCACGAAGTTGCGGTTGATGTCGGTGAGGTGTTCTGGCGCGAGGAAGTCGGAGTTCGAGATCACCACCATGCGGGAGATCAGCGCGGCGGAGTCGTCGCGGCCGCCCGCGCCCCGGATCACCGCGCCGGCCAGGGCCAGACCGGTGTAGTCCGTCTTGCGGCTGACCGGATCCTGCACCATCGGGCCGCGGTTGTCTTCGGCGGGATCGAAGACGGGGTTGGGCGTGGAGAACTTGGTCTCACCCCAGAACTCCTTGCCGGTCTCCAGCAGGGTGGTGGGGAAGATCTTCTTGTTGATCAGGTCCTCGTTGTCCGTCTGGCGGATCTCGAGGCTGGAGGTCGGGCCTTCCAGCACCATCGCCTTGCCGGCGAAGTCCTGCGTGAAGTCCATCCCTTGGGTGAAGGTGCCGCGGGCGGTGGAGATGACCTGCTCGCCCTTTTTGGTGATCACCCGATCCTTGCCCGGGGTTATCCCCTGGTTGCGCAGGAAGGCGCGCAGGTGCGGCGGTGTTTCCGAGGACCCGAGCGTGATCAGAATGCCGGAGTTCGCGCGCTGCCAGTATTCCTCCAGCACCGCAAGTTCGGCCGGGCTGAAGTCGTAAGCGGGATTGATGATCGCGACCGCGGCCGCGTCGTCCGGGATGCGGTCCATCTCCGCGATCCGCACGCCCAAGGTGAGGGCGTTCTGGGTCAGGAGGATATTCTCGAAGCTCGCCAGCGGGGTGGTCGCGCCTTCCTCGGTGCTGTAGCCGCTCTTGTCCGCCAGAAGGTACACCTTGCGCGGCTTGCCTTCGATCGCGGCCACCACTCCGGTCGTCATGGCATCCTCTCCTTGGAAACCGGTGACCTTGCGCTGCCCCTTCTGGTCGGTCTCGAAACGCGCCATCCGCTCGGCCTCGATGAAGCGGATGTGCGGGTTCGCCCCGGAGGCGGCACCTTGGGCGGACGCCTGTTCCTTCTCCTCCTTCGACCGGGCATCCACGATGATCAGGTCGGTGTTGAAGATCGTCTTCTCGTAGGCCTCGGTATAGACGCTGCCGAATTGATCGACCACCTGCTGCGCACGGTCGGGAGAGCGCACCGGGTCCAGCAACTCCAGGCGGATCTTGCGGTTCGAGAGACGCATGTATTCCTCCGCCAGCACGCGCACCTTCTCGTACATCGGGTTGATCCGGCGGAAGGCCACCAGCATGCGGATCGGCTCTGCGCGGTCGCGGATGACCGGGGATTCGAGATAGCGCCGGGTGGCGGGGGAGAGCGTGTAGGTCGCCTCCGCGCTCAGGTCCTTCGGCACATGATGCTGCGAACTCAGGTAGTTCACCGCCACGAAGAGGACGACGAGGCAAAGGACCTGCACCACCGACAGCACGCCGGTGCCGAAGCGCCGGATCGGTCGCGTTGCCTTCCTCTCGGGACTTTCGGAATCCGTGCTCATGAAACGTTAGCGGCGCCAGCGGCGGTAATCGATGACCTGATAGGTGATGAAGAGGACAAAGACCGCGGAACTCAGGTAGTAAACCACCGGGCGCGTATCCAGCAGGCCGCGCGTGAAGTAGTGCAGGTGCTCCTGGCTGGAGATGTAGTGGAAGAGCCCTGCGGCACGGAAATCCTCGCCCCAGATATTCGTCACGTAACCGAGGAAAAACTGGATCACCAGCAGCCCGATCGTGAGCAGGCCGGCGATGATCTGGCTGGAGGTCAGGGCGGAGGCCAGGCAACCGACGGCGGTGAAGGAAGCGCCCATCAGCAGCAGGATCGAGTAGGCCCCCGCCATCGCCCCCGGAGCATAGGCCGGCGGGATGTCCGTGACCCATTCATACATGCGGAACTGAAGATAGCCCGGGATCCACAGCAGCGTGTAGAAGGTCATCGCGGCACCGTACTTCGAGAGCACCACCTGCCAGGTCCGCACCGGAGCAGTCAGCAGGCCCTCCAGCGTGCCGCTGCGCTCCTCCTCCGCGAAGAGCCGCATCGTGATCAGCGGGAAAATGAACAGGAACCAGAACCAGAACAGCGTCGTGTTGAAGACCGAATACACCAGGCTGTCCTGGCTCGGCGCATCGCGGAAACCCTTCATCGCCGTCGAGAGGGCCGCCCCTTGCATCGCCGTCACGAAGGCGAAAACCACCCAGCCGAAAGGGTTGAGAAAATACCCTTTCAGCTCTTTGCGGAGCATGATGAACAACAATCGCATGATTCGGTGGGGTGCCTGCGGGGCCGCTTGTTTAGGAGAAGCCCCCTCCGGCGGGAAGAGGAAATGTTGGGGTCAAGGAGCGCAGGGTCCCGCGTCCCGATTGCCGATCGATCCCCTTGTACGAGGTATCCGGGAATCGTTTCAAGCGGTGCGGGGTCCCTGATTTCAAGGAGACAGGCGCTCCACGGCCCAGCCCTCCTCTTTCTTTGCGTAGAGGAACCGGTCGTGCAGCCGCGCCGGACCGCCTTGCCAGAACTCGATCTTCTCGGGCACTACCCGGAAGCCGCCCCAAAAGGAGGGCAGCGGAATCTCGCCCTCGCGGAATTTTTCCGAAATCTCGTGAAGCTTCT
>CAMLOZ010000336.1 GCA_946481625.1 uncultured Haloferula sp.
CCTTGTGGCGCTCGGGGACGTGGAAGTCGCCCTTGGTGCGGTCGATGTCGATCGCTTCGCGGGTATCCGCGTCGATGGTACTGGATGCGTCGTAGGACATGGCGGGCGAAAGTTGGGATTAGGCGGAAGCGAGGGCGTCTTCCTTGAGGAATTCGTAGCCTTCGGCTTCGAGTTCGAGAGCGAGTTCAGGACCACCCGAGCGGACGATCTTGCCGGCGGCCATCACGTGGACGTGGTCCGGCTTGATGTAGTCGAGCAGGCGCTGGTAGTGGGTGATGAGCAGCATGCCGCGGGCCGGGGAGCGCATCGCGTTCACGCCCTTGGCGACGATCTTCAGCGCGTCGATGTCGAGGCCGGAGTCGGTCTCGTCGAGGATGCAGTAGGTCGGCTCCAGCATCATCATCTGGAGGATCTCGTTGCGCTTCTTCTCACCGCCGGAGAAACCCTCGTTCACGGAGCGGGCCGTGAATTTCCGGTCCATCTCCAGCAAATCCATCTTGGAGTAGAGGTTCTTGTAGTAACCGACGGCATCGATCTCCTCGCCCTTCGGCAGGCGCGATTGCAGGGCGGCGCGGATGAAATTCGCATTCGAGACCCCCGGGACTTCCGCCGGATACTGGAAGGCGAGGAAGATGCCTGCCCGCGAGCGCTCGTCGATCGACATTCCGAAGATGTCTTCGCCGTCCAGCGTCACCGAACCGCCCGTCACGACATAGCCCTCGTGGCCGGCGATCACCTTGGAGAGCGTCGATTTTCCGGAGCCGTTCGGTCCCATGATCGCATGGACCTCACCCGCAGGAATTTCCAGCGAGACCCCTTTCAGGATCTCCGTCCCATCTTCCAAAGTGGCGTGCAGATCTTTGATAACAAGTGACATGATTTGAAACTTAGAGTTTGGAACTTGGAACTTTTTACTTGGCGCTTCCCTCCGGAAGTTCTCCCCGCAGCGTGATCTCGATGCCGGTGACGACTGCGCCCGCCGGAAGGTCGAGCAGGTCCGCGAGGCAGACGCCCGGCTTGAAGGTCACGTCGTGGATCTTCCCGCTGACCTTGTCGTGGAAGTGACCGTGGTCGGCCAGATTCGGGCAAAAGCGCGAGGGCTCCCGGTCGAAATTCACCTGCCGCACCAGCCCGTGCTGAACCAATGCTTCCAGCGTGTTATAAACGGTCGCCAGCGAAATGTGGGGCAAGGTGTCCTTGACCCGCATGAAGACGTCCTGGGCCGTCGGATGGTCCCGCTGCTCGAGCAGAAGGCGGTAAACCTCCTGCCGCTGCTTGGTCATCCGCAGTCCTCCGGTCTCCGCCGGAATCTCCGCGGAAAAATCGGAATCGCTGTCTGTTGAAAGATCCACCATGACCGGGCGGCGGAAGCTAGGCCCGCGTCCCTCCAAGGCAAGAATAATTCTAATTTTTAGTTTTTGCCAGCTTTTCGTTTTTCCCGAATGAAATCGGCAACAATGCGTATCTGATTGACAGTCAGCAATCCAGCCGCAGGAGGCATCCCCGCCTCTGGCACTCCGGCCGAGATGACCTGTTCCAGGTTTGCCGGGTTCGGGGCAAATTTCAGGTCGCCGGAAAGCAGGCCGCGCTTTTCCCCACCCGCGAGGCCGGCTCCGTGGCAGGCCGCGCAGGCCGCGGCGATGATCGTTTCCGGATCGCTGGTTTCCGCAGTCAGCACGACCGGGGCCGCTTCCTTTCCTGCCACCGTATCGACCGTTCCGGCGGGATCCGCCACGATCCGGATCAGGCGGTCGTCGCCTTCGCGAGGCTTCCCTTCCGCCGGATCCTGCATCGAGGTTCCCATCCACAGCGAGCCATCCGGTGCCTCGTTGATGAAGCGGATCCGGCCCCACTTGCGGTGCCAGAGGCGGTCAACATGCGTCGGCAGCCCGTCCCCGCCGAGGGAAATGCGGAAGACGCCTTCGCCACGCAGGCAGCAGAGTAGCAGGGTTCCCCGCAATTCCGGGAAGGCCTTGCCCTGATAGAAGAGCAGGCGACCGGGCCCCACGGCCGGGGTCATCTCGATCAGGGGGGCGCGCATTCCCTCCCGCTCCTTCCGGTGGGTGATGACCGGCCAGCCGTAGTTCGCGCTCTTTTCGATCAGGTTCACCTCATCGCCGTGCAGCGGCCCGTGTTCGGATTCATAGAGGCGGCCGGTGCCGGGCTGGAAGGCGATGCCCTGGGGGTTCCGGTGCCCGTACGACCAGATCTCCGGTCGCGCGCCCTCCTTGCCGACGAAGGGATTGTCCCGCGGGACGGAGCCATCGGGGTTGAAGCGGAGAATCTTCCCGTGGAGCTGGTCGAGCTGCTGCGAGCCCTCGGCCCGGTCAGCATCGCCGGTGGTCATGTAGAGCATGCCGTCCGGTCCGAATTCCAAGCGGCAGCCGGTGTGATTCTGGTTCGCGGCGATGCCTTCGACGATAGTCTCCGGCTCGACCAGCTTGTTGCCGTCAAGCCGGTAGCGCTCCATGCGAAGTTCGAAGCGCCGTTCGCCAAGGGCCTTGTTCCACGCGACGAAGAGCAGACCCGATTGTCCGAAATCGGGCGCAAGCGCCAGGCCGAGGAGGCCCATCTTATTTCCCTGAGCGGCGGGCAAAACGAGCGCGGGCTCTTCGAGCAGCTTGCCGTCCTCCACGATCCGGACCCGCCCGGCCCGCTCGGTGAAGATCTGCCGCCCGTCCGGCAGGAAGCGCAATTCCCACGGCACGATCAGGCCGGTGGCCAGCGTTTCGATGCGGTGGGGCGTGACCAACGCGGCATCCGAAGGGTCGGAGATCGACAACGGCGCGGCGGCGGCAAGCGCGGGGATAGCGAGGAGCGAAAGAAATTTCATTCCGAAGGGACCAAGCGGATCACACGGTCGGGTCCGTTCAAGATGACGTAAATGTAGCCGTCGGGAGCATCGGTCACATCGCGGACGCGACCAATGTTTTTCAAGACGACCTCCTGCTCGGTCACCTTGTGGTCGACGATGCGCAGGCGGCGGATTTCCTGCTGGGCAAGCGCTCCGGCAAAGAGGTCGTTCTTCCACTTCGGGAACTTGTCGCCGCGGTAGAAGGACAGGCCGCAGGCCGCGATGCTCGGTTGCCAGTAGATCACCGGCTGATCCATCCCATCCTCGGCGGTCTTCCCGGTGATCGGGGTGCCATCGTAGTTCATGCCATAGGTGATGACGGGCCAACCGTAATTGTGGCCGGACTGGATCCAGTTCAGTTCATCGCCGCCGCGGGGGCCGTGCTCGGTGTCGTAGATCGAGCCATCGCGCGGATCGATATCGAGGCCCTGCGGATTGCGGTGGCCGTAGGACCACAGACCAGGAACCGGCGTCTTCCCTTCGAACTTCGGGTTATCCTCCGGCACGCGGCCGTCGTCGTGGAGACGGTAGATCTTGCCCTTCGGGTTCTCGACATCCTGCGCCTGGTGCCAGCCGCCGCGCTCGCCGACGGGGAAGTAGATGTAGCCCTTGTCGAAAACGATACGGGTGCCGAAGTGGACGCCATCGCCGGTGTAGAATTTCTCGTCGGCCTTCCAGATCGACTGCTGCTCGGTCCACTCGCCGTCCTTGAGCTTGCCGCGGACGTAAGCGGTGATGGTCTTCACTTGCCTGCCCTCGCGGGTGCCATCCGCGAAGCCGAGGTAGATCCAGCCGTTCTTCTCATGGTCCGGGTGGACCGCGACTTCCATCAAGCCGCCTTGGCCGTGGTCGATGATCGTCGGGATGCCCTTCACCGGCTCGGGGTTGAGCTTGCCGTCCGACTCGATGATGCGCAGGCGGCCCGCCTTTTCCGTGACCAGCTTGCGACCGTCCGGCAGGAAGGCGATGGCCCAAGGGTTCTTGAGGCCTTCCTCAACGACCATCTCGATCTTGTAGTCCTCGTGTTGAGTCTGGGTGACCTTGCCCGGCTCCGGCCTGGGAAATTTCATCCCGCGCTCCTTCGCCTGCTTTTCCTTCTCGCGGATGAAGATCACCATGGAGCGGATCTGGCGGTCGTCGAGGACCGTGCCGAAGGGCGTCATGCCGAGCTGGGGATTGCCCTCCTTGATCGACTTCATGAGATCGGCATCGGAGCTGCCGTGCTTCCACTCCCCGTCCACCAAGGAACCGCCTACCCCGGCGCTCAGGTCCGTGCCGTGGCAGCTCGAGCAAAGCTGGTCGAAGACCTGATCGGCCTTCATCCTCGAGTAGTCGGGCTTGTCCTGTGCAAGGAGCGGCGGGACCAGAAGGGGCAGGAGGAGGAAGCGTTTCATGGATTTCGGCGACACTTACGAGGGATCAAACGGATTTCAAATTCCCTCCATGTCCTCTCAGGAGGCAAAAACCTGCCACGGCTAGAATCCCCACTCCGCGCCGACCCAGAGAGAGCGGGGCCCGGCAATGGTGCGGAGGCCATCGGTGCTGAGGCCGGTGGCGATCTCCTCGTCGAAGAGGTTGTCCACGCGGGCATGCAGCAGGAGGTCCTCCCGGGCTTTCCAGGATGCGCCGATGCGGGCGCTGGTGTAGCTGGGGATGCGACGGGCCGCGAGGGCGTCATCGAACTGATGCGAGCCGTATTCGTAGCCGGCGAACAGGGTCAGGCGGTCCATCGCTTGCCAGTCGGCGGAGGCGATGAGGCGGAGATCGGGGGCTTGGGGAAAAGGTTTGTTCTCCAGTAGGGGTTGCTTGGAGGACTCGCTGAACTCGGTATCGCTCCAGATCCCATTGAGGCCGAAGGTGAGGACCTCGCGGGGTTTCCATTCCATGCCGGCCTCGATGCCGAGCACGCGGGCTTCGTCCACGTTCTGGCGCT
>CAMLOZ010000337.1 GCA_946481625.1 uncultured Haloferula sp.
CATTTATCCCGCACTGGACCTGCCCATCCTGATCAGCCAGACGATTCAAGTGACCTGTTATCTGGCGGGGACGATCAGCTCCGCCGCGTTCCTGGTGTGGCTCGTCCTTCACCGGCGGGCGGCTTCCCGCTAAACTTCACGTCTTTCAGGACAGGCCGACTACCGGAAAATTCCCCAAGATATTCGCCCCTTCTCCGTTTCTTCGGTGGCGGACGAAGCTGCTCCGATTTTTGGCACGGATCGGGAACTGTTTTTTGCAAAACATAACCTCCCCTCCGCGATAGAAGCTATTGCGCTTCAAACGAAGAGGCCGCCCGGAAATGTGAATCGTGCCGCTTCTCCAACAAATTTTGATCGACGGACCGCAACCGTGACGAAATTGTCACCGTTAATGTAGTGATGATGGTTAATCTACCATTCCCCGGCCTCAAACGCGTTTCGGATAGCACCCGGAACCGAGGCATGGTCTCGATCCACCGACGATCACGGGAAATTACTGCTGCTCAATGTGGAGCATCCTCTCCCACCTCTGGAAGCTCCCCGGAACCGGCTGGCCCCTCCAGGCGCTCTCCCCGCTCCCCCGCGCTAGCCTAGTCACGGTCCCCCCACTGCAATGGACGCAAATCAGAATCGTCGGGAATTCAAATTCGTACTGCCTCCCCATCTGGCCGGAGTGCTGCGCGCCCGCGTGGCGGAAATGATGGTTGCCGACCGGGGTGCGGAGGACGGCTACCCCGTGCTTTCCGAATATTTCGATACCGCCGAGCGGACCAGCTATTGGCAGAAACAACTCGGCGTGGCGAACCGCCGCCGCGTGCGCAGCCGCGTCTATGGCCGCAGCGACGGGGCGATCCCCGCCAGCGCCTTCATCGAGGTGAAGCACAAGCTGGATGGCGTGACCGTCAAACGCCGCGTCCCCGTCGAACTCGACGAATTGGGACATCTTGCCAGCGGATGCCTGCCTGCCCACAGGGGCACTCCGAGCGCCATCGACCGGCGGGTGATGGCGGAAATCGACGATCTCGTGAACGTCCGCGGCAGCCGCCCGGTGGTTCAGATCCGCTACCACCGCTACGCCTTCGACAGCGGCCCGGAGGGAACCATCCGCATCACCTTCGACGTGGATCCCCGCTGCCGCTTCCGGCTCGTGCCGCTGACCCCCGGCGATCCCGATTTCGAACTCCCTCTGCTGGAGGAGGGCTCGGAGATCATGGAGGTCAAGACCATCGGCCCGGTGCCCTACTGGTTCCGCAATCTGATCGGCGAATACAATCTGGTCCCGCGCGGCTTCAGCAAGTACGCGGCCGCTCTGGAGATGTACGAGTTCAAGGAGAAGACACGCCGCGATGCGGTGCCTCCCGTCCCACCCAGCGGCGAGCTGAAAGATCCGGTCGACGAAAAGGGTCGTCCGCGCCCCGCTTCCACCTCCGCTCTGCCCCGCCGCACGCGGATCCCGGAACCGGCAAAAACCGGCGGCATCTTCCGCCTGCTCGCACTGAAGTGCCTGGCGCTTCTCCAGCCGGCGAAAGCCCGCTGAAGATTTCCTCGTAACCGCCGATCCTCTGCTCCCCTAGAACCTGCATGTACTCAGCCGCCGACCTGTCCCAATCCGCCTTCAGCCTTCTGGCAGCCGCCGAACCCGGAACCAACGTCACTTCATTCTTCGACCAACTTCTTAACGGCGGTCCCGGCGCCGCCGTGAAGCAGGAGCCCTTGGACGTGTTGGTGGCAATGGTCGTCAGCCTCGCGCTGAACTTGATCATCGCGACGATCTACCGCCGGACCTACAAGGGCACGCGCTACTCCCAGGACTATGTTCAAACCCTGATCCTGATCGGCGTGGTCACGACCATCCTCATCAAGGTGGTGGCAGGCAACGGAAACATCGCCTTCGGCATGTTCGCGGCATTCTCGGTGATCCGCTTCCGCCGGACCCTCGGCCAATCCCGCGACCTCGCCTTCGTGTTCCTCGCGATGGCGGTCGGCATGGTGGTCGGAGCCGGGGACTACCTGATGGCTTTGATCATCACCGCGATCGTCGGCACCGCGATCGCCATCCTCACCCGGACCGATGCCTTTGCGCCGCGGCGTGCATCGCACATGGTGACGCTGCGCATGACGAGCGACATGGATTTCGAGAAGTTGCTCGCCCCGGTGTTCGCGGAATTCGCCGATGCGGTGCAACTCGTCAGCGTGTCCTCCGCCCAAGCCGGGATGATGACCGAACTCCGCTACGGCCTGCAGCTCAAGGAAGGTGCCAGCACGCCGAAGCTGTTGGAAGCCCTCCACCTCGTCTGCGGCAACAACCGCGTGATCCTCACCCCGACCGGCAACGAGCTCGACATGTGAGCCGGAAGTAGCAACCCACCGAAGCCTGCCGATGAAAACCCTGACCAAGCTCCTTCTCCTTCCCCTGCTCGCCGGCACCCTGCTCCCGGCCTGTCTCCACGCTGCAGAGCCCGCGGCGGAAAAGTCGGAGTCCGAGGACGGAGGCAAGAAGAAGAAAAAGAAGAAGGACAAGGTAAAGGAAGCTCCTTCGGACGAGGACAGCGCCAAGCGCGCCCCGGTGGAAATCACCGGACCACCGCCTAACAACAACGGCGACTGGTGCACCTGGCTCCAGAACGACCCCGGCCTGCTGTACGACAACGACAATAACCCGTGGATCCAGTCCTTCGAAGTCGGCGGCCGCTTCCACTATCAGGCCGCCTATATCGAGGGCACGGACATCAACGGCCGCGATTTCAACGACAAATACGACGAATACCGTAGGCTGCGCCTTGAAACCAAAACCGACTTCCTCCGCTTCTTCACCGCGGAGGTGAACGTGAACCTGGTGTCCGACGATCGTTTCCGAGAGGGCCTCTTCACCGACCTCGAGTGGGGCTACGACCGCTTCGACGAAGCCTCGATCGAGTTCGACGTGGACGAGGCGATCGGCACCGCCGGCCCTCTCGACGGGATCAAGCTCAAATACGGCCGGATGAAGCTCAAGATGTCGGAGGAGGTCCACATGTCTTCCAACGAGATCTACACGATCGAACGCTCCAGCATCGGGGAAAAGCTCGGCGGCGCGCTCAGCCGTCCGACCGGTGCCACCCTGGAACTCGACAAAGGTGATTGGGAACTCGTCATGGGCGTCTTCAGCGCCGAGGACGATGCCGACTTCATCGGTGGATGGAACGACGGCCGGTTCTACTACGGCAGCCTCGGCTGGCAGGCGACGGACGAGTTCAAGCTCCAGCTCGACTACAGCCAGAACGATCTCGACGACAAGGCACTCGTGGACGACGCGCTGGGCTACGGCTGGGCGGCGGCGCTCTCCGCCGTCTACGAGAAGAAAGAGTGGGGCGTAGTGGCCGAAGCCATCTACGGCGACAACGGCGGGGCCAACGGTCTCATCACCCGCCGCGCCGGCGATTTCCACGCCTTCGTGGTGATGCCGTGGTACTGGATCATCGAGGACAAGCTCCAAGCCGTGGTGCAGTATCAATACGCCAGCTCGCCCGAATCCCAAGGTCTTCAACTCCCGGTGCGCTATGTCCGTGCGGAACACGAGGACCCCGCCGTGGACGTGGACAACGGCCGGGGCAACGAGCACCACTACCTCTACGCCGGCCTCAACTACCACCTCTGCCGGGACCGTATCAAACTCATGGGCGGCGTCGCCCTCGACGATCTGACCACCCGCCGTAGCGAAGTGAAGGCCTTGACCTATCAGGTCGCCTTCCGCACGGCGTTCTGAGGCAGACCCGATCAAGTTTGAGAACCGGAGCCGTGTGATGCGGTATCCGGTTTTCTTCGCCGGGGAGGAGTCGTGTTGAGCCGGTGCAGGATTGTCCCCGCTGAACGGGCGCTAGGCTTCCCACACCCCCTGAGCCAGAAGCTGCTTCGTCGCCGCTTCCGCCCAACCCCGGTTCGCCGCCGGCGATGCCGGGCTCGGGTGCAGTACCCGCCCGAGCTTTGCGCGACTTCCCGTGAGATTCGCCGCCTGCTTCAGTCGCTCTTCGGCGAATCCTCCCACCCCGATCAGCCACTCCGGGTCCAGCGCGCGGATCGATTCCGCGAGATGCTCCAAGCAGGCTTCCTCCACCGCCACCATCTCGCCCGCCGGCAACTTGTCCGGCGTGAGATTCGCCCCCGTCTCGCTCATCCAGACGAGCGGGCAATAGTTGAGCACGAAATGATCCGCGAAGAAGGTCCCGGCACTCTCGAAGCGTTCCGCGAAAAGCCCCCACAGCCGCCTCCCGCTCACTTCCGACTTCGGACAATCAAAGCCTTGCACCGGTCGCTTCGGGTGCTCCGGCGAGGGCCTCCCCACCGGCATGCAGATTCCCATCCAGTCCCGCACCGCCGCCACCTCCCCGAAGGGCACGCCCGTCTGTGCCATGCCGAAGGGGCCGCGTCGCGTTCCCTTTTTGCACAATCGACGTAAAGGCCTCCATCCCAATGTGCTACCCGTTTCCGCCAGCCTTGCGGAATTACGGCGACCACGTCCGGGAGCACCGACTCTCGCTGGGTTGGACGCAAAAGAGGGCCGCTGAGGAGCTAGGCGTCTCGGAGGAGGCCCTCCGCGATTGGGAGCTGGGAAATGCCGAGCCTAAGCCCCACAGGATCGGCCTGATCGCGGCGTTCCTCGGCTACCAGCCCTCCGGCGACAGATATTCCGCCGCCCAACTGGTCGGTCGCATCCGCAGGCTGAGCGGGCTCTCCCTCGGGGAGCTGGCGAAAAGGACCGGCACGTGCGCGGACACGCTCGCCAACCTCGCGAAGGGCCG
>CAMLOZ010000338.1 GCA_946481625.1 uncultured Haloferula sp.
AGATGGTGCTCGATTACTACGGCTATCCCCAATCCCTCCACTCGATCGCCGCCTACGGTCTTGGCAATGCCACCTACGACACCTGGAACTATCTCTGGGGCACCGGTTCGGAATCGCGGACGGGCGTCGTGGTGTGGGAGCTCGAAGGTGGCGTTTACAAGAAGAAGGTCAAGACCATCACCATCTCCTACAACGGGATCGAACCCATCATCGCGAACTTCTCCGCGAAGGAAGTGCAGACCCAAGCCTACGGCACCGCGCTGACAGCCGAGCAGATCACCAAGGAGATCGACGACTACTCCGCGCCTTTCGTCGTGCGCATCGGCTGGGCCGGCGGCGGCGGACACTTCAACGTCTGCTATGGCACCGCCGCGGGCAACCACTCGATCCGCGACCCGTGGTTCGGCAGCTACCTCATCTCCGACGCGAGCCTGCGCACCAGCAAGGGGATCGACCCCGCGGTCACGCACACGTGGACGCACACGCTCACCACCTCGAAGATCGTGGACGTGCTGTTCCTCTTCGACAGCACGGGCAGCATGGGCGACGACATCGCGAACGCGAAGGCGAACGCGACGACCCTGCTGAACAACATCGCCACCAAGTTCCGGAACTACCGGGTCGCGGTCGCGGACTACAAGGACTTCCCCCAGAACCCGTATGGCGACCCGAGCGACTACACCTACAATCCGCGGGCTGCCTTCACGAATGACCCGGCGGTGGCGCAGGCCGCGATCAACGGGCTGAGCGCTTCCGGTGGGAACGATTGGCCCGAGTCCGTCTATACCGCGCTCAAGCGCTCGATCGCGGGCGAAGGCATCGGCGCATGGCGGGACAATCCGGCCCGGCGCGTCATCATCCTGATCGGCGATGCCCCCGGCCACGATCCCGAGCCGTGGGCCGGCGGCTCGAGCTTCACGCAGGTGCGCACGCTTGCCAACGACCTCTTGAAGCCGATCGCGGTGCACTGCCTGCTGGTCGGCACCGACATCGACGCGAAGAGCCAGTACAACCTCATCGCGGGCGGCACCGGCGGCAGCGTGGTGGAAGTCTCCGGAGCCGGGAATGTCTCGCTCGGCTTGCAAGCGATCATCAACTCGGTCGCCACCAATCCGCGGACCCCGCAAGGCAACGCGAACAACATCTATCCGGTCTTCACCTTCCAGCCCGAAGGCCAGGGCGGGATGGCGAACGACGCCATCGCGCTGATCCTCGAAGTGCAACGCAACGTGAACGGCACCTGGACGAAGCACTCGCTCACGACGATCAAGAACAAGAACGCGACCATCCTCACCTCCACCAAGCCCTACCCGATCGACGAGTATCGCTGGCGGCTCGGCTTCAAGCGGAAGGCCGGCAAACTCTACCTGCCCGAGGGAATCACGGTGAAAACCTCCCCCGCCACGGTGATGGAGACGGAGTGGACCGAGTTCACGCGCGGCGCAAGCCCTCCGGGCGACGTGTCCTTGCTCACGCCGAACACTTTCTTCACGCCCACGGCGGCAACGATGGTCTTCGAATTCGGCGCGGTTCCCGGCGCGACCTCGTACGTGATGCAACTGCTGCAAGGCGGCAACGTGGTAAAAACCTTCAAGGTCAAGGTGCCCAAGGGCGGTGCCGCGGTGCTGCGCAAGACGGTCAAGGGACTGAACACCTCCCTTTTCTACTCGTGGCGCGTGCAAGGGCTCAACTACGACCGCCCGGTCTTGGATCCGGGCGCCTGGTAGGCAAGACGATCAACCGGTCACGATGCGATGAACCGAGGAAAACTTCCCCCCCGGGCCCGGATGGCCGGCCTCGCCGCGGCAGCGCTGGGGCTTGCTATCTGGGCCATGTATCCACAAGCCTTTCCCCCGGATCAGGATAGGGAGCCACGGTCCACCGTGGCTCCCGGCGGGAGATCCGGAGGGGTCCGGCAAGGGGATGCCTTGCTTCCCGGAGACCCTTCCGATCCATCCCGTCCGGGATCGATGTCCTCCGCCAAGGCCCGCGATCCGGCAAGGGTCACGGTCGATCGCGAGCGCAAGCTCTTGCGCCAACGGGCGAGCTCCGACCAGCAAAGCGGATCAACCCCGCGCGAGGCCAAGCTGATTCCGCCGCCTTCCCATGGCTGGCGCGATCTCCCGGCCTACGAGGCGAGTCAGGACGAGATGGAGGAAGAGACCCCCGCCGATCCGGAGAGCCGGTCCTTCCATCTCATCGAGGAGGCGACCTTGGCCGCGGAGTCCGGCTCGGGCGATACCGGCAAACTCCTCCGGCAACTGCGCGCGGCTTTCGTGGAGGAGGAGGATCTTCAGGTCAGGCAGAGCTTGCTCACCGTCGCGCACGAGCTCGGCTCCGACGATCTCGTGAATGAAGCGCTCGATCCCTCGCAGCCGGAAGAGATCCGGCGCGCCGCGCTCTATCTCGCAAGCAATGACCTGCAGCTTCTCGAAGCGATCGCGGCGGACAAGGCGAACGACCTGCAACCCGATGCCGCCGGGTTGATCCTGGAGCGGCAACTCGCGCGGGGCGAAATCCCGCCGGACAGGGATACGCCCGCCGAGGATCGGTGAGGGACGGGATCAGTCGGCCGATTTGAGGCGGAAGAAGCCTTTGCCGGCGGGTTCGGATTGGAAGGTCACTTTGAGGATTCCCCCGCCCGCCGCGACGGCTGTGACCTTTGCGGCGGAAAGGGTGGTGCCCGCGGCGTCGGCCAAGGGAGCCCAGTGGACGAGATCGGCGGACCATTCCATCACGAGGTCGCCGGGATTCGCGGGGATGCCGCCGAGATTGACGACGACTTCGATTTCGCCGCCGGCGGTGTTCGCGAAGGACCAGACGGGATCGGGTGCGCCACCGGCGGGCCAGGTGGCGGTGCCTGCCACGGAGGAGCGCTTGGCCGGAGAGGATTCCGAGGTTGCCTCGGGGAAGGCGTAGTATTCGAGGCCGCCCTCGGTCTCCGATCCGGCCGCCATCACGGCACAACCATCAAGGAGGGCGATGCGGAAGCCGCTTTCGAAGCCCGGTTCATCCGCGGTGGAAGGCACGAGGCGGAGCGGGTTCTCATTCAAATCCGACCACAGCAGGACCGGACGATGGGCGGGAGGCGGCGTCCCCGTTGTTCCGAAATTTCCTTCCACCACGCCCGCGCCGATGAGGATACGGCCATTCCGGGTGGCGACCTGGGTGCCGAAACCATCGATGCCGGCGAGTGCGCCCGAGCCGAGGCGCTTGTGCATGGTGGAGCCGTCCGCCGAATATACCCAGGCGGCTCCCGGCGCGGAATTCGAAGGTTCGCCGATCACCAGATACGGGCCATGCGCGGCGATCGAGTAACCGAAGGTGCCCCCTGCGACCGGGTCCGGACTGATGAGCGTGGTGAAGGGAGCGAAGCTGCCCAGCAGGTAGCCATCGACGCGCCCGCCCAGGCCGCCGATGCGGGGCGACGCGATCCAGAGGATGTTTCCGGAAACCGCCATCGAATAACCGAAGGAGGGGCCCTGCAGATTGCCGGGCTTCAGTTCCGTCACCAGCTTGTTCTTCAAGTCGCGCACCTGGACGACGCAGTAGGTGCCGGCGAGGGGAATGGCATTGCTGGTGATCGTAAAGCCGGGTGCCGCGACTTGGCTGGTCCCCATCAACTGGGTGGTAAGGAACTTTCCTTTCGGCTTGCTGCCGCCCGCGCCGGTGAAGGTCAGGATGCCGGAACCGGTGACCTTGTCCGCGCAGGCCAGCAGGCGCGAGCCGTCGAAGGCGAGCGCTTGCCCGGCACCGTAGGAGTAGTGGTGGTTGTTCGACCTCAGGCTCACGCCCTTGGGCATGGCAACCTTCGGTCCCGGCTTGAGCATGCCTCCAGCGAAATCGAAGGCTTCCACCTTCGACCCGTTGGTCCGGGCCAGCCAGACACGGTTGCCGCTCGCGGCGAGGGACTTCGCCTGGAAAGTCTCGGTGGGCACGAAGGTGGTGTGCACCACGTCATTGTCCTGCATCAGGACATTCGCGGTCATGGCACTGAACGAAAGATCGGCCACATCGAGCAGGCCGATGGCGATGCCGCGCGGGACTCCGAGGTCCGCCGTCTGATCGTCATCCGGAGTGATGTGGAAGGCGATGTCACCGGAAGGAAGGCCGACAAAGGAGACATCCCCTGCGGCCTGCGCGGGATCGCTCCATTCGGCCTCGAAGTGGAGCAGGCGGGTGGTGCGCTCGCTCTTCACCGTGAAGACCTGCTCGCCCGCTCCTTCCACCGGTGCGATGCCATCGAGCGAGATGACCGGGAAGCCATCGTAGAATCCGTAGCGGATATAGCCGACGCCCTTGCCGAGGATGAGCTCGCCGCCCTGGCAATTGAAGGGCGCGTGGTCGAAGACTTCCAGGAGATCCCCGGTCGTGCCATCGAACTGGCAGAACTTCATCCGGTCGCTGCCGAGAGGCACGGCCCGCGCGTAGCGGAAGCCATCGCCGCCATCCGCCACCGGCCAGAAGCCGTCGAAGCCGAGTTTCCGCGCCTCGACGGTATGGTCGCCGATGGTGAAGCTGCGCACCGAATTCTCGCGGGTGGCGGTGGTATCGAGCGTGCCGACCACGAAGCCGCCGGTATCGTCGGCCACTTCTTCAAGCAGCCGAACACCGGAGCCCCGGATGCGACCTACGACCGTGGTGGAATCGCACAGGGCACCTTGCAAGGCGGTGATCCGGAGTTCCAGCGACTCGGGGCGCTCGATGGTGAGATCTTCGGTCAAGGGCACCTCGATGTGGGCTTCGCTCTGGCCCACGGCGATGGTCGCCG
>CAMLOZ010000339.1 GCA_946481625.1 uncultured Haloferula sp.
AAGCGGATTCGAAGATCCGAAGGGATATCCGGAAAGGGCCTCGGCGCGGCAGATCGCGGGAGTGTTGGAAAGCGGGGGAGCGTCGCTCGCATGGGAGGCGGGGGAAGCGGCGGATGCCCTGGCGAAGGCGGGGATTGAACGGCGACTGGGGCCGCCGCTGAAGGGCTTGGAGAAACGGCTTACGGAGAGCTTCACGGTGACCGAGGTTCCGGGCCCGATCCAGCACCGGGTGAGATTTTATCTCGGTCTGGTGGAGAAGCTGGGGGGGGAGGCGATGGTGGCGGAGAACTTCGTACCGGTGGCGATCGATGTGCCGCGCGCGGTGGACCGGGTGCTGCTGGTACCGGATTCGGATTTCGGATCGCACCACGAGTGGCTGCCCGAGAGATGGGAAGAGCTGGCGAGGGAGCTTCTGGGCAGAGGGAAGATCCTGCGCATCGCCGTGGCGGGTAAAACGGGCGCGGCCCTGGCGAAGGCAATGCCGGAAGTGGAGACCGTGCCTTTGGAATTGCCCGGCTTGGAGGAGCTGGCGTCGCACGGGCTATGCATTGCGGCGGACGGGAGCGTGCCGCATCTGGCGGCCCATGTCGGTACGAGGTGTGTCGTACTTTTCGGGCCGGGAGAGCCGGAATGGATGAGACCGCTGGGCAAGCAGCACCGGATCGCGAGAAGGAAGGTGGAGTGCTCGCCGTGCTTCGCGCCGAAGTGCGTGATGGATTTGAGGTGCCAGAAGGAACTGGAGGTGGCGGAAGTGATGCGGGTGATGGAAGGGTAGGGCGGACCGGCCGGGTCCGCCGACCTTGGCGACAGCACGACGCATCCTGGAGCCACCGTTCACGAGAGGAGGCGGAGATGCGGCTCTTGCCGCCGGCTACGGCGCGGCGGGCCGCCGCGCCCTATCTTGCTACTTAGCGCATCACGTGGTCGAGCAAGACGCTCTGGACGTGGAGGTAGAACTGGGAACGGAACCAGGCGGAACGCTTGCCCGGGGTCATGCCCTCCGGGTTCTCCGTGGAAAAGCCGTAGCGCTCTTCGAGGGCGAGACGGGCTTGGTTGAGCCCGCCGTACCAGAGATCGGCGTTTTCACGGGTAATGTGGATTTCGGCGGGATCCTCGCCGTCGCCTGCGAGCGCCAGCGCCCCTTCTATGGCGTCGAGCTGGGCATTGAAG
The DNA here is from genome assembly GCA_946481625.1 of uncultured Haloferula sp. The sequence goes on from CAMLOZ010000339.1 coordinate 1,171, forward strand.
TCGTCGCGGAGTTCGGGCAGGACGAATTCCTGCCAGTCGGCGAAATCCTCATCCTTGCCCATGGGCGAGGCGACCCGCTCCGCGAGGTCGATGCCGCCGCCGCGGGCATCGTACGAGATGCACCGTAGCACCATCCAGTCGAGGGGGGTTTCCACGTCGATCCGGAGGCCGCCTTGCAGGGTGGGGCCTACTTTCATTCGGTCTTCTCCATGGAGGACTTCAACTGGTGGGCCTGGAGCTGCTGGGTGTAGAACTCCGCCTTCTCGCGCTCGCCGGTCCATACGATCGAGCGGCCGCGCTTGTGGACTTCCATCATCATCGCCGCGGCACGGTTCTCCGGGTAGCCGAAGATCTTCATGAGAACGAGGGTCACGTAGCTCATGAGGTTCACCGGATCGTCGTGGACGATGACATTCCACGGAACGTCGAGCGAAACGTCTTCGACCGTCTGGACGAGGGTATCGGACATGGCGCGTCAGACTTCAACGGGTTCGCCGGCCGGGGCATCGATCCACTTGCCGTGTTCGCGGATGAGATCGATGAGCCGCTCGACGGCCTCGGCTTCGGGGATGTTGAACTTCACCGGCTGCTTGCCGACGTAGAGGTTGATCTTGCCGGGAGCGCCCCCGACGTAGCCGAAGTCGGCATCCGCCATCTCGCCGGGGCCGTTCACGATGCAGCCCATCACGGCGATGCGGACGCCCTTGAGGTGGCCTGTGGAGGCGCGGATCTTCTGGGTGGTGCTCTGGAGATTGAAGAGGGTGCGGCCGCAGCTCGGACAGGCGACGTAGTCGGTCTTGAAGATGCGGGTACCGGCAGCCTGGAGGATATTGTACGAGAGACGTAGTGATTGGCCGGGGGCGGGCTCGCCCTGGATGAGGATTGCATCCCCGATGCCGTCGCAGAGGAGGGAACCGATGCGGCGGGCGGCGACGAGGAGCGTTTCCACAAAGTCACCGCTCTCAGGGGCAGGCTGGAGGGTGTCCTTCAGAAGGATGGGGTGCCGTGCATCGAGGCGGAAGGCGAGCATCCGGAAGGCCGGGATGACATCGAGATCGAGGCCGTCCGCGACGGTGACGAGGCGGGTCTCGGTGCCGTGGTTGAGGGATGAAAGCGCGGCCTCGTCGCGGGGATCGATGGCGATGACGCCGGACTTTTCGAGGATGATCTCGGGCTTGAAGTCGCCCATCTTCGCGATCTTGTGCGCGACGGCGTTCCATTTCTCCTGGGTGGTGAAGACGCGGACGGTTTTGTCGCCGCCGAGCTCATGGCCCATGATTTCCATCACGTTCGTCTTGCGGCGTTCGTAGGAGAAGGGGTCGTAGGAGGGGACCAGATCATGGTGCTCCACTCGCGAGGGCTTCAGCTGGAAGGGAGCCGCCAGCGCCTGCGCGACGGGGACTTCGAAGACCGGGTCCTCCGTCAGCGAGACGCGGATCGTATCGCCAATGCCATCCGCCAGCAAGGAGCCGATGCCGATGGCACTCTTGATGCGGCCGTCCTCACCATCGCCGGCTTCGGTCACGCCGAGGTGGATGGGGTAGTTCCAATCCGCACCCTCCTGTTCGAGGCGGGCGACGAGGAGGCGGTAGGCCTCGATCATGACCTTCGGGTTCGAGGCCTTCATCGAGAAGACGAAATTGTGGTAGTCCATCTCCCGCGCGATGCGGGCGAACTCCAGGGCGCTCTCCACCATGCCGAGCGGCGAGTCGCCGTAGCGGTTCATGATGCGGTCGGAGAGTGAGCCGTGGTTGGTGCCGATGCGCATGGCGCGGCCGAGCGACTTGCAGAGATCGACGAGGGGGGCGAATTCCTCGCGGATGCGCTCGAGTTCCTCGAGGTAATCGGCATCGCTGTACTCGCGGACTTCGAACTTCTTCTTGTCGGCATAGTTGCCGGGATTCACGCGGACCTTCTCGACCCACTTGGCGGCCTCCAGAGCGGCATCCGGCTTGAAATGGATATCGGCGACGAGAGGAACCCGGCAGCCGGCGGCGCGGACCTCGCGGGCGATGTTTTCAAGATTGGCGGCGTAGATTTTGGTCTGGGCGGTGATGCGGACGATCTCGCAGCCGGCCTCCGCGAGTTGGAGGACCTCGGCAACGCAGGCGGGGGTATCACGGGTGTCGGATGTGATCATCGACTGCACGCGGATGGGGTTGGTGCCGCCGATGCCGACGTTTCCGACCCTGACCTCGCGGGTCATGCGGCGGGTGTAGGCCAGCAGGTCGGGGCAGTATCGCAGCAGCGCGTGGTCGCTCATTCCGGTTGGAGATACACGATGATCCGGGGATGGGCAACGGCGGACGAATTCGAGTGTCGGCGGCGCTTTCCAGGCGTAAGCTGTCCCACCTGCCATGAAAAAGCGTCAGTTTCTATTCACCCTCCTGATCTCCCCGCTGCTCCATGCCGAAACGGCTGTGGAAGAGGGCGCACGGGTGAAGGAGCAATTCATCCGGGTGGAGCAGAAGGTGAAGGCGACCGAGCTACAGACGGCGGTGGTTCGATTCACCAAGGGCAATGCAAGCGTGGAGCTGGTCGGCGCGATCCACATCGCAGACAAGAAGTATTACCAGGCGCTGAACGCGCGCTTCACCGGCTACGACGCGCTGCTCTGGGAGGGAATCGGCAACGGGAAACCCGCGGCTCCGGAGGAGATCCGCGAGGAGGAGATGACGGAAGATTCGGCTCCCGAGGCGGCACCTGCCCCGAGGAAGAAGGGGAAGCTGGATGGCCTCCATGGCGCTTATGAAGCTGGCGCGAAGTGGCTCGACCTGGCGTACCAGATGAAGGAGATCGACTACACGAAGCCGAACTTCGTGCACGCGGATCTGAGCATGGAGGAGTTCACGGCACTGCAGGAGCAGCGGGGCGAATCGCTACTGGGATTCATGCTGAAAGCGGGCTTGGAGGCGGATTCCAAAGGGGTGAAGCAGCCGAGCACTTTCAAGCTGCTGACCTCGCTGATCCGGGGGAGCAAGAGCGGCCTGAAGCGCGAGCTGGTCCACACGCTGGGGGCGGGAGACGACCAGGTCGCGGCGCTGGCAGGTGAGAGCGTGATCATCAGCGACCGTAACGCGAAGTGTCTGGAGGTGCTGGCGCGCGAGGTGGAAGCGGGGAAGAAGAAGCTCGGGATTTTTTACGGGGCCGCCCATTTCCCGGACATGGTGAAGCGCCTGGCGGAAGCCGGGTGGGTCCAGACCGGAACGGAGTGGATGACGGCTTGGGACATCGGGGAATGAGTTACGTGATCACGGCACTTGCTTAAGTTTGATTAAAAGTCAATCTTCGCTGCCTCTCGTTCTCTCGTCTCTCCCCATGAAACCATTTACCTCCCTGCTGGGGCTGGCGGCTGCTTGCGCGGCCATGACAGCCGAAGGCTCGACCACCTTTTCGTTCATCACGGATGTGTGGACCAACGGTTCGGACACGCAGACCGGCTATCTGAACAATGCGACTTCCGGAACCCTGACCAAGGACGGGATCACGCTGACGTTCCAAAGTTCGATCGTCGGCACGGCGGATCCTTCCACGCGGAATCTGACGCTGGATACGACGGGGAACCCGACCGGCTTCATCCTGGGAACACAGGAT
>CAMLOZ010000340.1 GCA_946481625.1 uncultured Haloferula sp.
TTTTCACCGGGTTCCCGCTGGAGTCCAGCACCCTCCCCGTGACATAGGTCACGAGTCCCTCCGCCGCCGTCAGGCTGTCCCCGAGCTGCACCAGATCGTTGTCCTTGTCCAAGGGAATGTCGTCGGACCGCGGAGAGTAGGGGCCTTGCGTGACGATCGGCGACTGCGTCCGCGCTTCGGCAAGGAAGCCCGGCCCGGTGAAGCCCGCGGACGCGGCGGCCATGCTCTTGAAGAATCGGCGCCGGTTGACCGGAATATACACTGGCAGGGGTCGGGTCTCTTTCATGTCGGTTCGGATTGGAGAGGTTCTCTCCGCACCCGCATTTCGGGGCGGGATCGGGGACCGCCTGCTCCTCCGCCACTCGCATACCCCGCGAATGGCCAGGCGGCCCCCTTGGTTCCGGGTAATTTGTCTAGCAGAATCTAACGATCCGGCGGTGTCTCGCCGCGGGGTGGGGTTGGAGATCCGCCTGCTCCTCCGCCGGGACGTACAACGCCCCGGCCAGGCGGACCTCCAAATCCTCCACGGGCACCACCCTTGCCGATGCCGTCCAAAAGCGTCATCTCCGGCGTGGCGATCCTGCCGACTCGCTTTTCAAGCTCCTCCGCCATCAGACCACGGGTCCCGAAGAAGGCTGCGCCCATTCCGGCAAGGAAGCCGCGGCGGCGGGGAATCGGAAGATGGATCGGTCGGCTCATACGCTTCGTTTCGATGGGCGCACCTTAGCCTGCTCTCGATTAAGCCCGCGTTAAGTGTGGAAAAATTATCGGGAAATTTCGCGGGCGTGCCTTTCATCTTCCCTTAATCCAAGCTGTGCTAGCCTACCCTCCGGGCACCGCACGTGCCCGACCCTCATGAGGCTATTGATTGTCGAAGACGAACCCCGCTTGCTCCTTACCCTCGCCAAGGCCTTGCGAGAGGAAGGCTATGCCGTCGATACCGCGGCGGAGGGCGATGACGGTCTCTTCAAGGCCACCACCTGCGACTACGATGCCGTGGTGCTCGATGTCATGCTGCCGGGGATCGATGGCTGGGAGATCCTCCGCCGCCTGCGCGAGTCGAAGAGCACGCCCGTCCTGATGCTCACCGCCCGCGATGCCACGCAAGACCGCGTGCGGGGCCTCGATGGCGGGGCCGATGACTACCTCGTGAAGCCCTTCGAGCTCGACGAGCTCTTCGCCCGCATCCGCTCGGTCATCCGCCGCCATGCCGGGCGCTCGCACCCCACGGTCGTCGTTGGCGATGTGGAGATCGATACCCGCGCCCGCCGTGTCGTTCTTGCCGGGAAGGTCGCGCCTCTCACCGCCCGCGAGTACGCCATACTGGAATACCTCGCCCTTCATCGGGGTGAAGTCATCAGCCGCACCGAACTCTACGAACATCTCTTCGACGAGAACGAGGACACCCTGTCCAATCTCCTGGACGTCCACGTTCACGGCATCCGCCGCAAGCTCCGCGCCGATCTGATCGCCACCCGCAGGGGCGAAGGCTATCTTGTCGAGTAGTCGCTCCCAATGTTCACCAACTCCATCCGCTGGCGCCTCCAGATCTGGTTGGCGATGCTCCTTACTGGCCTGCTGGTCGCCTTCGGCGTGGTGTCGTGGCAGTTGGAGCGCTCGCACCGGGTCCATCGCCTCGATGAGGAACTCGCAAAGCGCGCCGCCGCACTGGGCGTGGGCATCCGCGGTGGCGTCGAGCCTCCGCTCTTGCGGGATATGCCCCCGCGCTTCAGTCCGGACGGGTACGAAGGCGGACCCGGCGGTCACAGAGGCGGCCCTGCCGGCAACCCGCCGCGCCGCCCGCCGCCGAAGCCGCCCGGTCATGATGACCGGATATGGAACGAGTTCGACGGCTTCCCCGACGAGCCTCCCGGCCGTCCCTCGCATCCCGTGCCCGAGGACGTCGCCTCCATGTTTCCAGGCGATGCCGGGGAAGGCTATTACTACGCCGTCTGGACCGGCCGCTCCGACCGCTTGTCGAAATCGGACAATGCCCCGGCCGATATGCCGATGCCCGGTGCGGAGGGCCGCGATACCCGGACCCGCTTCCGGGATCGCGATGGCTTCCGGGAGGCCTTCCACTTCACCGAACTCGGCGAGTGCGTGCTCGCCGGTCGCCCCGTCGATGCCGATCTCGCCGGCATGAAGCCCTTCACCCTGCGCCTTTCGATCACCGGGCTCGCGGTCCTTGCCGTGGGCCTCGGCGGCGGATGGTGGCTCACCTCGCGCTCCATTCGCCCGATCGAAAACATCGCCAGTGCCGCCCGCCGCATCTCCGATGGTAACCTCGCCGAGCGCATCCCCGTCACGAAACCGGGCAGCGAACTCGACGAACTCGCCGCCCTCCTCAACAACACCTTCGCCCGCCTCGAGGACAGCTTCGCGCAGCAGAAGCGCTTCACCTCGGATGCCTCGCACGAACTCCGTACGCCCCTCGCCGTGCTCATCGCCGAAACCCAGTCGGCCCTTTCCCGCGAGCGCAGTTCCGAGGAATACCGCGAGGCTCTCGCGGGCAACCTCGATACCGCCCGCCAGATGAAGCGCCTCGCCGAGTCCCTTCTCGAACTCGCCCGGCTCGATTCGGGCGATAGCGCCGGGGCAGGGGAGCCGATGGACTTGGCCGACCCCGCCCGCAGGACTCTCGCCCGCCTCAAGCCGCTAGCCGCCTCCCGCTCGACCACGCTCGTCGGCGAACTCCTACCCGCAAGCTGCATCGGCAGCGAGGACCGCATCGTCCTGGCGATCTCGAATCTCGTCGACAACGCCATCCATCACGGTCGTGAAGGCGGCACCGTCACCGTTCGCACCTGGCAGGAAGGAGATCGCGCCTTCATCAGTGTTGCCGACGACGGCCCCGGCATCCCCGTCGGCGACCTGCCGCACATCTTCGACCGCTTCTACCGCGCCGATAAATCGCGTTCCGCCTCCGGTGGCCGCTACGGCCTCGGCCTTGCTATCTGCCGCGGCCTTGTCGAAGCCGGTCGTGGCACCATTTCCGTCGAAAGCCGCTCCGGCCGCGGCACCACCTTCACCGTTGGCTTTCCCGCGGCTCCGCCGTCCTGCCCGGCCTGTTGACTTTTCGCAGGTCCGTTGCGGCGCTCCTGAGCGGCTTGCTAAAAGATGTTAACCCGCGTTCGCGAGCCTTCTCATTGATCACGGATCCGCAGTTGCCGAACCTCGCTCCAGTCTCTCAATCCGATGGTCTTCAAGTAAGGTCTCGCCGCCTCGTCTTCCCGTTCCGTTCCCAAGTCGCGGTAGAGATGCCAGATTGGCTTTTTCCCCAGCGGATCGTCCGCATCATCGGGAAACCTCCGCAGGCCGATCTTCAGGCCTCCTTCGTGCCGGTTGTCGATCCAGTTGTGATACTGCCACGATTGGATCGAGGACAGCGCCCCGATCTTCTTCCATGCCAGCGCCATCCCTGCGGCTTGGTCCGCCAGCTCCTTCTCCGAGTAGTCCTTCGAGTTGAAGCCGTTTTCGGACAAATGGACCGGCCTCACCTCGCCGCGGTAACGGAATGCCGGCTGCTTCATGAAGGCGTCCAGCACCTCCAGGTTCTTCGGTGTGATCTTCTCGCTGCCGAAACTGAAGCTTGCCTGCCCGTCTTCCCAGGTACGCGGGTTGAAAAGATCCTGCGGATACGGATGATACGCCAGCGCCCAAGGGAAATTTCCTTCCGCCCGGCAGAAGTCCCGCAGCAATTCCAACAGGCGCCGCGATCCATACCAGCGCGGCTCCCCGCGATCCGCCCAATGGTGGGTGAGCGAGATGAAGGCCCGGCTGTTGGGATCGTACTGCCGTGCGATCAAGTCCATCAGCCGCATCGAACGCTGATAGAGATCCATGTACACGATGTCCGGCTTCTCGCCCGCATTCGTCCACGTCCAGCCGGCATCCACCTCGTTGTGCATGATCCAGTGATGCACCCGCCCGTATTTTCCGTCGGGCCGTGACCAGCGCTCGGCCATCAAATTCAAGATCGCACCATACAACGAGATTCCTTCCTCCGAAGTCACGGCGGGCATCGCGAAGATCCCGTCCTTGGCCGCATCGGGATGTCCGAGAGCCTTCACCACCGGGCTTCCGTCTTTCGTCGGATTCGCCACCAGCAAGATCGCGGAGACCATCACGCCATTCCTATGCGCCTCGAGGAAAGTCGCGTCGAAACCCTGCAGCATCTTCTCTCGCGCATAGTAGGTCCGGCCCTGCCACTCGAAGGGCGTGGTGTCGGGTCCGGGCTCAAGCGACACCAACGAATGGATCATCACGTTCACCGTCACCGCGGAGATCCCGAGCTCGTCTAACTCGTCCGGCAGCAAACCCGTGTGCCAACCACCGAGTCCCTTCTTGTTCTTCGGCTTCGCAGGTTCCAGCCCGGGGCACCGGCACGTCACCTTCTCCGCATAGCGCGCGTGCGACAGTGCTTCGACACGCCCGCCTTCCTTCCTGACGACCTGCCAACGCGAGAGCAGGCGATCATGCTGCCGTTCATCTCGCGTCCGCAGTCGCGGCACCTGCACGGAGAATCCTCCCGTCGCATCTCTCTGAATCTCGATCAAGGTCTTCCATCCCCGCGGATCGCCTTCGATCATGTCCATCGGGATATCCGCGAGGAACAAGGCATCCCCCTCCGTTCCAAGCTTTCCTCTGACCCGCACGCTTTCGCTCCCGACCTCGACCTCTTCGATCTCCGCCGGAAACTCGCGGGCCAGATACGCTTGCAACACCTCCCTCGTCGCGGACGGCGCCACTGTCGCTTGA
>CAMLOZ010000341.1 GCA_946481625.1 uncultured Haloferula sp.
AGCGTGAGCGGCTGGACGAACTACGGCCAGTGGACGAAGTATGCGTCCCAGGAATCCGACCCGGTTCATCTGGTGGCGGGAACCCCGTATTACATCGAAACGCTCCACAAGGAAGGCTTGGGTTCCGACCATGTCCAGGTCGCTTGGACCGGACCGGGGATTTCCTCCCCGACAGTGATTCCGGAGTCCTCTCTCGCCCCTTGCGACATCAACGCCGCACCGCTTTTCGCTGAGGAGAGTTACGCTTTCTCCATTGTGGAAGGAGCGGCGGCGGGTACGACGCTCGGCACTCCGGCGGCGACCGATCCCGAGGCGGAGACCCTCCTCTACGCGATCCTCGCCGGAAACCCGGAAGGAGCGTTCGCGATCGACCCGGCGACCGGCGCCCTAGGGGTGGCAAACACCACGGCACTGACGGTGGGGCAACACCACCTGACCATCGGAGCACAGGATGGCGGGCTGGGCCGGGAGTATCCCTTCAAGGCAGCAGAGGTGAGCGTCACGGTGACCGTCCTCAGTGACAACCTGCCGCCGCAGTTCGCCGCGGAAGCCGTCCTCGACCAGGTGCAAGAGGATGATAGCTACGCTGGAAACTTCGCCGCCGTGGATCCGGACCCGGGGGATGTGCTGCAGCACGTGAAGGTCTCAGGTCCGGAATGGCTGGTGGTGGAAAGCGACGGCTCCGTACACGGCGTGCCGGCCAACGGCGATGTGGGTATGAACGTCTTCATCCTGCGCGCGACCGATGCCGAAGGGCTTTCCGACGAGATGGAGCTGAGCATCGTGGTCGGGAACACCAACGATACCCCCTTCTTCATCGGGCCGCCCGTGGTGCTGTCGCCGGCCACCGAGAACGAGCCGTTCCAAGCTTCCTTGCTAGGCACCGCGGCGGACGTCGACGCGGACGACAGCCTTAGCTTTAGCAAGGAATCGGGGCCCTCATGGCTGGCCATCGCCGCGGATGGCAGCATGAGCGGGACGCCCGGCGACGCGGATACAGGCGAGAACGAGTTCCAAGTCCGCGTGACCGACCTCGCGGGCGCTTATGCGGAGGCCGTCCTGCGGATCACGGTGACCCCCGTGAATGATCCGCCTGTCTTCGTTGACCCGGTCATCGCCGGCCCGCCCGCGACCGAGGACGAGCCGCTCGCAGGAACCCTCGCCCCGCTGGCGGGCGACCCGGATGCCGGGGACATCCTCGTCTTCGCGAAGATCGACGGCCCCGAGTGGCTCACGGTCGAGCCGGATGGCTCCTTCTCCGGCACGCCGGCAAATGCGGACGTGGGCGTGAATCTCTTCACCGTGAGCGTGACCGATTCCTCCGGCGAGCATGCCGGGGCGACCCTCACCATCAGCGTCGCCAATGTGAACGATGCGCCCGTGTTCCCGAGCGACCCGATCGCGGGCACCGCGGCGCGCGAGGGCGAACCATACGTGGCGGACGCGCTGGTGGCCGCGGATGAAGACGCGGGCGATGCGCTGGTATTCACCAAGGAAGCCGGGCCGGATTGGCTCGTGGTGGCGGAGGACGGCTCCTTGTCGGGAATCCCGCCTGGGGGCTCCGCGGGGCTACAAGTCTTCACCATTCGCGCGACGGATCTCGCGGGGCTCCATGCGGAAGCCACCCTGCTGATCGAAGTTTTGGCAGAGGGCCTGCCCCTGCCGTGGGATGGCGGCACCGTGGGAATCCAGGAAACCGGCAGCAGCGCGGTCAACGGCCAGGGCGAGTTCATCGTCGCGGGTGCCGGCCAACTGGCGGGGCGCGAGGATTCCTTCCAATTCGTCTGGCAGCCGCTGAGCGGCGACGGCGTGATCACCGCTCGCATCGTCTCGATGGATGACAGCGGACCGCTGGCGCGCGCCGGCGTGATGATCCGTGATACCCTGGCCTCGAATTCCCGCCATGTCTTCCTCGGCATCTCGGGCGACGGATCGTTCCGCTGGATTCGCCGCACCGGCTACAACGGTAACACCTCCACGAATCCCAGCGGCATCGCGGTACTCCCGGATGCCTGGGTGCGCCTGGTACGCGGCGGCGACACCATCACGGCCTTCAAGAGTTTCGACGGGACAAACTGGGTGCAGATCGGCAGCCTGAATGCCGCGTTGCCGGAAACCTGCTATTTCGGGCTGGCCGTCGCCGGCGGCAGTTCCTCGACGCTCAATGAAGCCCGCTTCAGCGGAGTAAGCCTCAGCCCTTGATCCGTGCCGGTCATCTTCTGATCTGTGCCGCCTTGCTCACCTCCTGTGACAAGCAGGAGCACCCGCGAGCCAAAGGGAACGAGCCGGAGACGAAGCCGTCCCGCACCGAACCCCGTCCTCCGCGCGCCGCCGCCGACGAGCCGGACTCGCGCACCATCCTCCGCGATTCCTTCGCTGCCGCCCTTGCCTCGGGAGACGCCGCGGCGGCGGAAAAGACGCTCGAACAAATCGCATGGGACGCCATCGACGTGGACCCGGATCTCTCCCGGGAGGCCTTCGCAAAGCTTTCCCCGGATAGCCCCGCACGGGCCAAGCTTGCCGCTCACTTCGCCATGCGTCTCGCGGAGAACGATCCGCAACAGGCCATCGGATGGGCGCTCGGATTGGGGCAGGGAGAACGAGAAGAAGCGCTCGGCCGGGTCGCCGTCGTCATTTCGGCGAAGGATCCCGCTCGCGCCGCCGGATTGATCGCGGCACATCTTCCCGCCGGTTCGCCGCGGGACCGGACGGTCGTCCAGGTCGTCCAGCGCTGGGCCCAGTCCGAGCCATCTTCGGCCACGGAATGGATCGCGGCCTTCGATGCCGGTGCCGCGCGTAGCGCCGGTCTGAAAGAGGCCCTCGCCGGATGGCTGGACAAAGACACCGCCTCGGCCGCTGCTTGGATCGCCACCCGCACGGACGAGACGCTCCGCATGGAGGCCCTCGCTGCAACGGCCAGCCACCTGGGGAATATGGACGAGCCCGCGAGAGCCGCCCGCCTCGCCGCATTTTCCGATCCCGAAATGCGCCGCCGGCTTGAAAACCTGCTGGCGCAGCCGCGCCCTTGAGTACAGAATTCCAGTTGTGAGCGTGGATACCTACCTCTGTCCCGGCTGCGACAAGGAAGTGCGTGTCGGCTCGAAGTGCTGTCCCTATTGCAACCCTCCCTCGAAGCGCCGCAAGCGCCATCGCAGCGCGGCTTCCGGCAGCAAGCGGAGCTGGGAACAGGACCGCACCTACGATGGCCTCGACCTCCCCGACGAAGATTTCGACTACGGCGACTTCGTCGCGCGCGAGTTCGGCGGGAAACCGCACCGCAGGACCGGTATCAAATGGTACTGGTGGGCCACCGCCATCGGCATCGTGATCCTCATGACCCTCGCCGGTTTCGCGCTCTGCGGCTGGGGGCGGTCGGTGTGGTGGTAAATGCACCACGGATTCCCACTTGGCAAAATTCAAGCCGCTGGCTGAACTCCGGTGATATGACGGAGGCAGCGGTGGAAATCGAATACCTGCGGAAGCGCTACGGCAGCTTCGAAGCCCTCGCGGGCGTGTCGCTCAGCGCACCGAAGGGCAGCGTGTTCGGCCTGCTGGGCCCGAACGGCGCGGGCAAAAGCACCCTCGTCAAATCGCTGCTCACCATCATCCGGCCCACCGAATGCCGCGGGACGCTTCTCGGGAAGAAGATCGGGGATCGCGCGACGCTCGCGAAAGTCGGCTACTTGCCGGAACACGCCAAGTTCCCGGACTATCTCACCGGGCGCCAGGTCATCGCCTACTCGGCTGGCATGGCCGGAGTCGCGGGGAAGATCGCGAAACAGCGGATCACGCGGCTGCTGGAGGTGGTCGGCATGTCAGGCTGGGGCAACAAGCGGGTGGGCACCTACTCGAAGGGCATGAAGCAGCGGGTCGGCCTCGCCCAGGCGCTTGTGAATGAACCGGAGATCGTGTTCCTCGACGAGCCGACCGACGGCGTGGACCCGGAGGGGCGGATCGAGATCCGCAAGTTGATCGAGGCCATGAAAGCGGAAGGCCGCACGGTCTTCGTGAACAGCCATCTCCTCGCGGAGGTCGAGCAGGTGGCCGATCAGGTCGCCATCCTCTCCAACGGGAAGGTGATCCGCTCGGGCTCGGTGAACGAACTCACCGGCGCGGGCAAGCACTACGACCTTCGTACTTCCGGGCCGGTTCCCCTGTCCCTCCGCGAGAAGCTCGAAGCCGCGGGAATGCAGGTTGCCGGTGACCGCGTGACCATCCCGGCAAAGGATGCCGCGGAGATCCAGGGCGTCATCGATGCCCTGCGGGCGGCCGGCGTGGTCATCCGCGAGCTGAAGGAGGCCCGGCAATCGCTCGAGGAGCTGTTCCTTTCGGCGGTCGGCAGCGCCCGCGAAGCGGCGAAAGGAGGTGCGGCATGAGGGCGGTGCTCGCGGTCTTCATGGATTCCTTCCGCCTGCTCCAGGCACGGCGCTTGTTCTGGATCACCTTCGGGATCTCGATGCTGGTCGCCCTGGCCTACGCCTCGATCGGCTTCGACGAAAAGGGGATGACTCTGTTCTTTGGCGCGAAGGAATTCGAGAACCCGATCCTCCGCGAAGGCCGGCCCGAGGCCGCCGCCTTCTACGTGATGATATTCACCGACTGGATCGTCGGCTTGTGGCTGGCGTGGTTCGCGCTCGGCCTCGCCATCATCTCCACTGCCGGCATTTTCCCGGACTTCATCGCGGAAGGATCCATCGGCATCTCGCTGTCGAAGCCCGTGGGCCGCATCCGCTTGTTCCTTCTCAAGTTCGTC
>CAMLOZ010000342.1 GCA_946481625.1 uncultured Haloferula sp.
GAGGCACAGGTACCTCACTGTGCCGTCCGACAAGCGCGTCGCGGGAATCGAGAAATCTCCTTCCGTGAAAAACACTTGGACCGTGTTGCCTTCGATCAGGACGTCGAAGTCATGGATGCCATCGTAGAGATCCTTCAACCCTGCCAGGATCGCCTTCTTGGCGGCAGGAAACTTGGTTTTCAGGCGATTGAGGAAAAGGCCCAGATTGGAAAAGTCTTCCTCCAACACGTCGTTGCGCATGTCCGCTTTCTGCGGTTCGCGGAACACCGCGGACCGCCCGAAAGTCCATTCGCGGTAGATGCGAATGTCTTCATAGGACGATGCGAGCCAAGCAATCTCGGGATATGCCTCGGGATCCCGCCGCTGCCTGAGGATCGAAAGGTCCGGCTCGATCGTGTCACGAGCCAGCCGTCGGACTTTCTTGTTCAAGGTGTTCAACACCGGATCCCCTTTCTGGTAGTGATAATAGAAATAGGGCTTAACCTTTCCTGGGTCAGGTTTCTCATTCTCCACCCGTTCATCGTCCAGAGCGAAGGCCTGGGCAACGGTATGGAAGGACATGCTGTGGCGCAGTGCCTGAGGCCCCTTTTGGGGCCGAAGTATCACATCCACCGAGGCTTTCCCATCCGACTTCCCCTTCCAAATCCACTCCGCGGTGCCGCCTCCCTTCCGGGTCACATCCGTCCAATCTTTCGGGGCTGAGCGCATGAAGCTGATCGCCTCGATAAGATTCGACTTTCCGCTGCCATTTGCCCCGATGAGCAAATTCAGTCCCCGCAATTCGAGGCCGGGAAAATTCGGCCCGAAGGACAAGAAGCGGCGCGGCTGCAGATACCGGATCAGCCGGGTGTCGGTTTCTTCAGGCATAGACTATTTCAGATCGGAACCGGGTTCGCCGACAAGTTCGGTGTATTCCCCCCTCGTATTCCCGCAGTTGGGCGGCAGCGGCACGGAGGTAGGGGCTTAGATGAGAAAGGAAGCGAGCGCCGCGACCACCTCGTCGAGCTGTTCGGTTTTCAGCTCCGGATAGACCGGGATGCTGAGGACTTCCGACGAAAGAAGGTCCGACACCGGGCAATCGGAAAGCGCATGCGCGGGCAGGCCGGCGAAGCATTCCTGGCGATGCATCGGCACCGGATAGTAGATCTCGCAGCCGATCCCCTTCTCCGTCAGGTGCGCCCGCAGCGCATCGCGGCGGCCCTCGCCGGGCACGCGCAGGGTGAACTGGTTCCAGACGTGGCCGTTGTGCCCGTAGGCGACCGGCAGGACGAAGCGGGAGCCCGCTTGTTCCAGACGGGCATTCTGATCCGCCGGACAGCAGCAATCCGACTCCACGGCCTTCACCGCGCCGGGGAGTCCCGAAATACGGCTCAGGTAGTACTCCGCGTTGCGCGTGCGGCCCGCGGCGTAGTCCTTGATGTGGCGCAGCTTCACCCGCAGCAGCGCGCACTGGAGCGCATCCATGCGGAAATTCCCGCCCACCATCGAGTGGTAGTAGCGGGGGTGCATGCCGTGGTTGCGGAGGCGCAGCAGCGTTTCCGCAAGCGCGTCGTCCTGGGTCGTCACCATCCCGCCATCGCCGAATCCGCCGAGGTTCTTGGAAGGGAAGAAGCTGAAGCAGCCGATCCTGCCGAGGCCGCCGCAGGTCTTCCCCTTGTAGCTGGCACCGAAGGATTGGGCGATGTCCTCGATCACTTCCAGGCCATGCTCCTTCGCGAAGGCCGCGATGGAATCCATGTCGGCGGACTGGCCGTAAAGATGTACCGGGATGATCGCCTTGGTCTTCGGCGTGAGCTTGGACTTCGCGGAAGCGACATCGATCCCGAAGCAGACGGGGCACACGTCGCAGAACACCGGCGTGGCACCGGTGCGGGCGATGCTTCCGGCGGTGGCGAAGAAGGTGAAGGACGGGCAGAGCACCTCGTCGCCGGGCCCGATGCCCAGCGCCATCAGCGCGATGATCAGGGCGTCCGTGCCGGAAGAAATCGAGATCGCGTGTTTCACCCCCAGCTCCGCCGCGCATTCGCGTTCGAAGGCTTCCACTTCCTCGCCGAGGATGAACCGCCCGGAGCGGAGCACCTTTTCAAAGACCTCTTTCAATTCCGCTTCGAGCGGAAGGTTCTGCGCGTTGACGTCGAGAAGGGGAACAGCCATGGAGTGCCAAGTAAGAAGTTCGAAGTGCCAATAAACAGCCTCAAGCCTTGATGACGAGACCGGACGGGGTGGCGATGGCGGCCATCGCGTTCCGCGTGTCGATGATGAGGTCCGACCAGGCGGCGAGCTGTTGGAGGTCGAAGGCGGCGTGATGGGTGGAGATGACGATGCAGTCCTGCGCGCGGATCGTGGCCTCGTTCCACTCGACCGAGCGGGTTCCGGCCCAGTTCATGTGCTCGCGGGTCGGACCGACGACCGGCACATGCGGGTCGTAATAGGAGACTTCCGCACCCAGCCGCTTGAAGCCGTCGAGCAAGGCGAAGGTCGGCGACTCGCGCATGTCGTCCACGTTCGCCTTGTACGCCAAGCCCAGTAGCAGTACCTTCGAACCCTTCACCGGCTTGCCGCGCGAGTTCAGCGCCTCCATGCTACGATGGATCACGTAGTCGGGCATCCCGCGGTTGATCTCGCCCGCGAGTTCGATGAAGCGGGTGTGGACGCCATACTCGCGCGCCTTCCAGGTCAGATAGAAGGGATCGATCGGGATGCAGTGGCCGCCGAGGCCGGGACCGGGATAGAAGGGCGTGAAGCCGAAGGGCTTCGTCGAGGCCGCGCGGATCACCTCCCAGATGTCGATCCCCATGCGGTCGGCGGCGATCTTCAGCTCGTTGACCAAGCCGATGTTCACCGCGCGGTAGATGTTCTCGAGAAGCTTCGTGAGTTCCGCCACCTTGCAGGAACTGACCGGCACCACCTGCTCGAAGGCCGCCTCGTAGAGCGCCACGCCGGCATCGAGACAGGCCGCGCTCACGCCGCCGACTACCTTCGGGATGTTCGTCGCGGAGAACTTCGGATTGCCCGGGTCCTCGCGTTCCGGCGAGTACACCACATGGATGTTTTCTCCCACCTTGAAGCCCGCTTCCTCGACGCGGGTCACCACTTCCTCGTCGGTGGTGCCGGGGTAGGTCGTGCTTTCCAGACTGAGGACTTGGCCCCCCTTGAGATGCGGCACCACGGCATCGACCGTATCGGTGACGTAGCTGAGGTCCGGCTCGAAGTGCTCGTCGAGCGGGGTCGGCACGCAGAGGATGATCGCATCGAGACCGGCAATCACCGAGAAGTCCGTGGTCGCTTCCAGCTTGCCGGCGGCAAGCGCTTCCGCGACGTGCTCGCCGGGGATGTGCTTGATGTAGCTGCGACCGGCGAGGAGCGCCTCGGGTTTGGCCGCATCGATATCGATGCCGACCGCGCGGAAACCCTTCTTGGCATAGGCAAGCAATAGCGGCAGGCCGACATAGCCCAGGCCCACCACCCCGACAGCGGCACTCCGGTCCGCGAACTTCTGCTGGAGACTCATGATGAATGGATGCGGCCCGCTCAGGCGACCGGCACGAAATCGCGGAAATACTCGATGGTCTCGCGGATGCCCTTGTCGAAGGGCACCACCGGCTCCCAGCCGAGGATTTCCTTGGCACGCGAGATGTCGGGCTTGCGGACCTTCGGATCATCGGGTGGCAACGGCTTCGGATCGACCTTCAGCTCGATCCCGAACACCTCAGAGATGGCCTCGGCGAATTGCCGCATGCTCATCTCGTGCGGGTTCCCGCAGTTGACCGGGAGATGGTAGTCGCTGCGCGCCAAGCGCCAGATGCCATCGACTAGGTCGGACACGTAGCAGAAGGAGCGCGTCTGCGTGCCATCGCCGAAGATCGTCAGCGGCTCGCCGCGCAGGGCCTGGCCGATGAAGGCGGGCACGACACGACCGTCATCGAGGCGCATGCGCGGTCCGTAGGTGTTGAAGATGCGGACGATCTTCGTGTCGAGACCGTGCGCGCGGTGGTAGGCCATCGTCGCGGCCTCCGCATAGCGCTTCGCCTCGTCGTAACAGGAGCGCACGCCGATGGAGTTCACGTTGCCCCAGTATTCCTCCCGCTGCGGGTGGATCTCCGGGTCGCCGTACACTTCCGAGGTGGAAGCCACGAGGTAGGTCGCATTCTTCTTCAGCGCGAGATCGAGGGCGTTATGCGAGGCGTAGGAACCCGCCTTCAGCGTCTCGATCGGAATCTGCACGTAGTCGATCGGGCTGGCGGGCGAGGCCATGTGAAAAACGAAGTCCACCGGACCCGCGACATCGAAGGGCTCGGAAACATCGTGCTCGATGAATTCGAAGGCCGGATGGTTTTCCAGATGCGCGATGTTCCGCGCATGACCGGTGACGAAGTTGTCGAGCGCCACCACCCGCAGGCCGTCCGCCAGAAGACGATCGACGAGGTGGGAGGGCACGAATCCGGCACCGCCGGTCACCACGGCGGTTTTGCCTTTGAGATCCTGAATCTGCTTCATGTTCTTGTTCTGGGGGGAGGCTCGAGGGGTGGGTGGGAGAAATTCAAGCAAGCTGCCGCCCTTGGTCGCTTGCTCCGGTGGGGAGCAAAACCAACGCCAGCAATCGCGGGATATGGCATTCAGGCGGCTTCATGGCAGCGCCTTGGCGACCCGATGGATCGAAATATCCGGCTTGTGTTCAATCCGAAATGAACAAATCGGGCCGCCTCGATAAAGTCAGGGAAGGGGTTTGCGGGGAAGGAGAAGG
>CAMLOZ010000343.1 GCA_946481625.1 uncultured Haloferula sp.
AGCATCATCCGGAAGTGGCCGGGTGAGCGGCCGGGGAACCCGGGCGACAGCTTGGTAACTTTGGAATCCTTGCGCGATCCGGGTTCCGGGCGCAGTAGGCGGGGTCATGCATCGTTTTGCCGCTTCGGTTGCCTGCTTGCTGTCGTCCGTTTTCATCGCAAATGGGGAGGATTGGAATGTCCGCGACCACATTCCGTGGGATGAATTCGTGATCCAGAGCCATCGCGGCGCGGGGAACCTTGCTCCGGAGAATTCGCGCGAGACCTTCGAACTGGCCTGGGGTTTGAAGACGATCCCCGAGGCCGACCTGTGCACGACAAGGGACGGCGTGATCGTCGCATTCCATGACAACAACTTCGCCCGGATCCTGCCGGGGGCCCTGCCGGAGATGAAGGAGAAGGGGATCGAGGATTTGACTTGGGACGAAGTCGCGGCCCTCGACATCGGGGCGTGGAAGGGGCGCAAGTTCGCCGGGCAGCGCGTCCCGAGGATGGAGGCGGTGTACGCGCAGATGAAGGAGCAGCCCGGCCGGCGCTTGTACGTGGACATCAAGAACGTCGATCTGGCGCAATTGGCACGGGAGGCGAAAGCGGCGGGGGTGGCGGACCGGCTGATCCTTGCCAGCACGAAGTATGAAATCATCCGCGAATGGAAGAGTCTCGCGCCGGAGTCTTTCACGCTTCACTGGATGGGTGGAACGGAAGCCGAACTGGAGAAGCGCCTCGAGGTGCTACGGGGTGAGAAGTTCGCGGCGATCGATCAGCTTCAGATCCACGTGAAGCCGGAGAAGGATGGCTTCACGCCTTCCGCGGCGTTTCTCAAGAAGACCGGTGCCCAACTGCGGGAGCACAAGATCCTCTTCCAGACCCTGCCCTGGCAGAGCCGGGACAAGGCGCTCTTCCGTGAACTGATGGATCTGGGTGTGGCGAGCTTCGCGACGGATTTCCCGGATTTCGCCTCGGAGACGGTGAGAGATTACTATGCGGAAAAGGGCAAATCGGAGTAAATATTGGCAATATTAAGGTTAATTTGTGAATAAAATGGCCGTTTCCCGCCGTTCTTTCAGCGATGCTTTTAAAGAATCTCTGTCGCTTGGTTTGGCTTGGTCTGGCGCTCGCCCCGGGGGTGGAGGCGAAGACGTGGGAGGTGCCCATCGGGGGAAACTCCTACGTGACCAAGCAGGATGAAGATCGGCGCGGGGGGCAGAAATGGGCGAGCCCGGAGACAGTCCATTCGATCTATTTCCGCGTGGACCGGCCTGCCGATCTGGAACTCGCGCTGAAAGCGAAGGTGCCGCAGGGCGAATCCCGGATCAAGGCGAGCCTTGGCGGGAAGTCGCATGATGTGGATCTCAAGCACGGTGAGGCCGCGCGGGTTCCCCTCGGCAAACTTTCCGTGAAGGACGCCGGCTATGTGCGCGTCGATCTGCAAGGACTGAAGAAGTCCGGGGAGGTGTTTGCGGAGGTGGAAGCGTTGATCGTGGAAGCTCCCGGGGATGCGGTGCTGAATTACGTGAAGGATAACGAGGACAACCGCTTCTACTGGGGGCGGCGCGGGCCTTCGGTGCATCTCGGCTATCCCTTGCCGGAGGGCGAGCCGATCGAGTGGTTCTACAACGAGATCACGGTGCCGGAAGGGAGCGATCCGATCGGGTCATATTTCATGTCGAACGGTTTCGGCGAAGGCTACTTCGGCATGCAGGTGAATGGAGAGAAGGAGCGGCGGATCCTGTTCTCGGTATGGAGTCCTTTTTCCACGAACAATCCGAAGGAGATCCCGGACGATCAGAAGATCACGCTGCTCAAGAAGGGCGAGGACGTGCACGGGGGCGAATTCGGCGGCGAGGGATCCGGTGGTCAGAGTTACTGGCTGTATCCTTGGAAAGCGGGCGAGACGTACCGCTTCCTCAACCGTGTGAAACCCGACGGGCAGGGATCGACGGTGTATTCGGCATGGTTCTATCTTCCGGAGAAGAAGGGGTGGAAGCTCATTGCGAGCTTCAAACGGCCAAAGACGGACAAGCACCTGACGGGTGCGCATTCCTTCCTGGAGAACTTCTCGGATCGCCAGGGCTACCTGTCCCGCGGAGCATTCTACGGGAACCAGTGGGCTTGCGATGTGAACGGCACCTGGCACGAGATCACCGAGGCGCGCTTCACGGGAGATGATATCGCGCAGCGCGGATACCGGCTCGACTTCGCGGGCGGGTCGAAGGGCAAGGAATTCTTCATGAAGAACGGCGGCTTCTTCGACGAGAACGTGAAGCTCGGCAGCAGCTTCACGCGGGAATCCACGGCGGCTCGGAAGCCGAAAGTGGATTTCAAGAAGCTGGATGGTGCCGAGCTTTGATCGGCTAGAACGAGACGACCTCCAGCGAAGGCACCACCGCATCGGCCAGCGAGAAGTCGAGGCACGCGGTGGTGCGGTTCGGCACCGCCCATACGTTCAGCCCGGCGGCTTTGGCGGACTTCACTCCGTTGAGCGAGTCCTCGATCGCGAGGCATTCCCGGACGGGGAGGCCGAGGCGGCGGACCGCCTCCAGCCAGAGGTCGGGTGCGGGCTTGATCCGCGGGGCATCGCCGCGGCAGACCACGGTGTCGAAGTACGGCATCAACCGTAGGTTCTCCAACCAGCCGTCCACCCAGAAGTGGGAGGAACTGGAAACGACGGCGAGGGGCGTGCCGGCGGCCTTCAGTTTTTCCAAGAGAGAAACCACGCCGGGCATTGGCCCGGCTTCCTCGAGGTCGCGGCGGATCTCGACCTGGCGGGCCCCGTCGAGCTGGTGCCAATCGAAGCTGCGGCCGGTGAGTTCCTCCAGATGGACCTTCGGCGACCAGGTATCGAAATCCGAACCGATGCACTGCGTGTAGGTCTCCAGCGGCAGCGGATGGCCGTGGGCGAGGAAGGTGCGGTGCCAAGCCTCGTAGATGGCCCACTCGGTATCGACCAGAACGCCATCGAAGTCGAACAGCACGGCGGAGAAACGCATGCGCGTGGGATGGCCCGGAAGCGAGTGGCGGGCAAGGACGAATGGCAGCCGCACCGGCGGCCATCCTCCCGATGAAAAGCGCGTGAACCCTCCGTCTTGTCTCGACTCCCCCGGAACCGGGACCGAAGGTGGGCGAGGTATGGAAGAATCCGAATCAGGCGATCCCGTTTACCGGCATACCCAGCGTTCGCGGGACTTCGAACCCGCCGGTGGCGATTCGGAGAACATCGAGCGGATCACAGAGCACATCGGACGCTACATCGGGCCGGTGAAGAATGTCTTCCACGAACTGATCTCGGATCTCGTGCATATCGATATCCACATCGTGGAGCCGAGCGCCGCACGGAACTGCTACACGCTGGTGACCTCGGGGATGAGCGACCGGCCCATGAATGCACCCGCAGAGTATGCCCATCTCCGCTACTCCGAGCTGATGATCTCCCTACCGCCGGATTGGCCGATGGGGAACGAGGAGTGGAAGAAGGAGGAGAATTACTGGCCGGTGCGCATGCTGAAGTTCCTCGCGCGTTTTCCGCATGAGTACGAGACCTGGCTGTGGGGGATGCATACGGTGCCGAACGGCAATCCCCCCGAACCCTTCGCGTCCAACACCGCAATGAACGGCGTGATCCTCCTGCCTCCCGTGAGCATCGATCACGGCTTCTACGAACTGGAAATCGATCCGGAGAAGACCATCCATTTCCACGCCGTGATCCCGCTCCATGGGGACGAGATGGACCTGAAGCTCAGGAAGGGAGCGGAGGCGCTTTTCGAGGGCTTCGACCGGCAGGGGGTTTCCGAGATCCTCAACCCCGCGCGGCCATCGACAGCCGGCGGGAAGAAGAAGTGGTGGCAGTTCGGAAGGTAGGCCCTGTTTACTTCAAAGGAATCGAGATCTCCGGCCCGATGAGCTGGATTGCCGAGTCCGAGCAGGAGTCGATCCGCTTGAGCACCCGCGTCATGGCCTCGCGCGCGGGTTTCGGCAGCGTGGAGATCTTCACATCGCCGAGCGTGGCCATCACCGCTTCCCTGATCGGCGAGGTCCGCACGCCCATGCGCACGATCTCGTCGTCCGCGGGCTTTTCCGGCTTGGCGAAGAGACCTTCCAGCGCGCTCTTCGGCTCGGGGGAGAGCTTTGCCGATTCCGCATCGACGCCGGCCTTTTCCGCCGCGTGGGCGATCGCCTCGCCGAGCCCGCCGAGCTCATCGACCAGACCGAGTTCGAGTGCGCGCGTGCCGGTGTAAACCCGCCCGCCGGCCATGCCTTCGAGCTCGCCCTTCAGGCGCGGGCCGCGACCGCTCTCGATCCGCTTCTTGAAGGTGCCGTAAACCGCGAGCATCGAGTCGCGCACCATCTTCGTTTCCTCTTCGGTGTACGGTTTGCTCATCGACATCGCACCGGCACGGGCCCCGCGCTGCGTGGCGTGCGTGGTGATCCCGATCTTCTCCATCGCGCCGCCGAGAACGAGCTTCATGCCGACCACGCCGATCGAGCCGGTGATCGTGCCCTCTTCCGCGAAAATCCGGTCGGCACCGGCGGAGACATAGTAGCCGCCGCTCGCCGCCACGCCGCCCATTGAGACGACAAAAGGCCGGCCGGTCGCCTTCCATTCGTCGGTCGCTTCCCACAGTACCTCGCTCGCGAGTGCGGAGCCGCCCGGCGAATCGACGCGGAGAACCAGCGCCTTCGCGTTCCCGTCCTTGATCAGCTTGAGGATCTCCGC
>CAMLOZ010000344.1 GCA_946481625.1 uncultured Haloferula sp.
AACTGGTCGGCGACCAGCTCTGCGCGTCTTCTTCGAACCGGAACTTCAAGGGCCGCCAAGGCTCGCCGACCGGCCGCACGGTGCTGATGTCCCCGGTGATGGTCGCCGCGGCGGCGATCACCGGAAGCATCGCCGACGCCCGCGAACTCTTCGAACTGGAGCCGCAGGCCGCAGTTGCCTAGTTTCAATCCATCCATCGCCGACATGAAAAAGCTTCTGTCCCTCGTCATCGTGCTCGCCTGCGGCGTGCTCCACGCCGCCGAACCGGCTCCGAAAACGCCGACCGACGAGCTGCTGGACCTGATGGACTACGAGAACTCCAGCATCGAAACGGCGATGTCGACCTTCGACGGTTTCATCGACCAGATGAAGGCGAACGGGGTGCCGGCGGCCGCGATCGGCGACATCCGCAAGGAAGCGCGCAAGATGTATGTCCGGATCTTCAGTTCCCCGGAAGTCCGGAAGAAGTTCGTCGACCTCTACGACAAGCACTTCACGGCGGACGAGATCGTCGAGCTCACGGAGTTCTATCGCACCCCGCTCGGCAAGAAGACGCTGGCCGCGATGCCCTCGATCATGGCGGACGCCATGAAAGTGGCGATGCCGGCGGTCGAGAAGGAGATGCCCGCCTTCCAGCAGAAGGTCGGCGAAATCGTCGAAAAACACCAGGCCCCGGCGGAAGAGGAGCCGGGAGAAGCCGGCGAAGACGAGTAAGCAACAGTCGAATCAGTTTATCCATCACCATGGCCCTCGAGAAAGTCACCACCGTCACCGGCCGCGCCGTATTCGTCCCGGGTGCGGACATCGATACCGACCGCATCATCCCCGCGCGCTTCATGAAGTGCGTGACCTTCGACGGTCTCGGCGAGTTCGCCTTCTACGATGTGCGCTTCGACCCGGACACCGGCGAGAAGACCGACCATCCGCTGAACGATTCACGCTTCGACGGCGCGACGATCCTGATCGCCGGGGTGAACTTCGGCTGCGGTTCCTCGCGCGAGCACGCGCCGCAGTCCTTGAGCAAGTATGGTTTCAAGGCCGTGATCGCGCAGTCCTTCGCGGAAATCTTCTTCGGCAACTCGACGACGCTGGCAATGCCCTGCGTGACGCTCGCGGCGGAGGACATCGACACCCTCCGGCAGGCCGTGGAGGCAGATCCAGGCGTGCAGATCACGATCGATCTGGTGGGCAAGCGGGTACGCTCCAGCGCGGGTCACGACTTCGCCCTGAGCATCCCGGAGTCCGCCCGCGACGCGCTCGTGGCCGGCCGTTGGGACCCGATCCAGGAGTTGCTCGACCGGGAGCCGCAGATCGCGGCGACCGCAAAAGCGCTGAATTACGTCTGAGGCGCTTCAAGCCGTTTACCAACGGTTAGAGGAAAGGCCGGTTCCGTTGGGTTGACGCGGGCCGGTCGCTGCGCTAGGCCTGCGCCCCATGACCGGACTCCGCTCCCTGCTACGCCTCCTTCTACCGCTCGCACTTGCCGGCATCGCAGCGGCGCAGGTGGAGGTCCGGATCCAGATGGAGAGCCGGAATTTCGTGGCCGGCGAGCCGGTCCCCGTGACCGTGAGCGTCACCAACCACTCCGGCCAGGACATCCTGTTCCAAGGGACCAAGGAGTACGGGTGGATCGATTTCAACGTCACCTCGAACCGCGGGACGCCGATGCCCCCGCTGGCCAAACCGGCCTTCGGCGGGATGAAAGTGCCGCTGGGACAGACGATGTCGCGCAGCTTCGACCTGAGCCGGATCTATCCACTCAAAGAGATGGGGAACTACTCGGTGTATGCGATGGTCCGGCTGCCGGGACAGAGCCGCGACGGGTTCGTGTCGAACCGTGTTCTTTTCAACGTCGATACCGCCCGTCCCTACTGGTCGCAGAAGGTGGGCCTGCCGGGGAAGTCGGGACAAACCCGGGAATACCGCGTGCTGGACTACAACAGCGGCCGGAAGAGCATGCTCTACGCGCAGGTGGTGGACGCGCGCACCGGCACCCCGCTGCAGACCCACTCGCTGGGCGAGTATCTCAACTTCCGGAAGCCCTCGGTGACGCTCGACAACCGTCAGGTGATGCACGTGCTGTATCTCAAGGCCCCGACGATCTGGGCGCACGCCCGGGTGTCCCCGGATGGATCGCTGCTGGGAGCGGAGCTTCACAAGAACGGCGCGGGCGATCCGGTGCTGATGACCTCCGCCGACGGCATCGTGCAGGTGGGCAACAGCATCCCCTACGACCCCAAGGCGGAGGCGGAAGCGCGGGCGAAGGTGAAGAAGGCATCGGACCGTCCGTCATTCCTGTTCCAGTAATATATACGGATTTTGCGGAGGTTGCGGGACATTTGCCCTTTACAGGCAAGCCGCATATAATTAAAAAATGTAAACTTTTTCTATTACTTAACCATTTTCTGCAATGAAAGGATTTCGTCGATTGATTGCACCGCTGCTGGCGGTCGTCTTCGCGGCAGCGCCGGTGCAAGCACGGCAGTTCCGCACCGTGGTGATCGACCCCGGGCACGGGGGCCACGACAAGGGAGGCCAGTGGGGCCTCGTGTATGAGAAGCACCTCGCCCTGGACATCGCCACCCGCCTCGAGAACGAGGTGAAAAAGCGTGGTTTCCGCACGGTGATGACCCGCCGCAGCGATTACTTCATCTCCCTGCCGGAACGGGTGCGGATCGCGAGCCGGTATTCGGATGCGATCTTCGTGAGCGTCCACACGAACTACACTTGGAAGCAAGGGGTATCCGGGCTTGAGACCTTCTATCACTCGCAACAGAGCTATGCGCTGGCCTCCTACGTCCATTCCGGGATGATGTCGAAGGTGCGCGCGGTGAACCGAGGGGTGAAGTTCGCCCGATTTTACGTGATCCGGAACACGTCCTGTCCCTCGATTCTCG
The DNA here is from genome assembly GCA_946481625.1 of uncultured Haloferula sp. The sequence continues at coordinate 2,898 of CAMLOZ010000344.1, forward strand.
CGGAGTGCGGATTCGTGAGCAATCCGAACGAACGCGGCCGGATGAAGTCGGCCTGGTTCCGCCAGGCGCTGGCCGAAGGCATCGCGGACGGCATCGCGCGCTTCCGCCGGGCGGGTTGATCCGCTAGCGTGCGGGCATGTCCTTTGTCACGGGTGCGACCATGCGGTCGCTGGAGGAGGCTGCGTTCCGGCGCGGCGTCACGGCGGAGCATTTGATGGATCTGGCCGGCGCGGGGATCGCCCGGCGCTTGCAGGCGCAATTCCCCCGGCCCGGCCTGGCCGTGGGCTATGTCGGCAAGGGGAACAACGGCGGCGACGCGCTGGTGGCGCTGCGGTACCTGCGCGAGGCCGGTTGGCGGATCGCGCTGCGGACGGCTTGGCCGGAGACGGAATGGGGGGTGCTGCCGCGGCGGAAGTTGCGGGAGCTGGGGGTGCAAGCGGTCGGGAAGGTACCGGAAATCGGGGCCGGGCCGCTGCTGTTGTTGGATGGTCTGCTGGGGATCGGTGCCAAAGGTGGCCTGAGGGAGCCCTTGGCCGGGCTAGCACGGGAGATGGCTTACTTGCGCGAGCAATGCGGGGCGATCGTGGCGGCGATGGATCTGCCTTCGGGTCTCGATGCCGATACGGGGGATGGCGACGCGGTGACGGCAGACCTGACGCTGACGGTAGGTGCGCCGAAGCGAGGAATGGCGACGGTGAACGGGGTGCAGCGGAGCGGACGGATGATTCTGATGCCTTTGGAGGATCTGCCGCTGCCGGAGGAAGGTGACTTGAAGTTCTTCTGCCCGGAGGCATTTCCCGGGCTGCTACCGCCGCGAGCACACGATTTTCACAAGGGGGACTCGGGCCGACTGGGCATTCTCGCGGGATCGCCCGGGATGACGGGAGCGGCGGTGCTATGCGCGAGTTCCGCCCTGCATGCGGGGGCGGGACTGGTAGGGGTGCATGTGGAGGAAAACTTCCTGACGCACCTGGCGGCGACGATGCCGCCGGAGGCGATGGTGCGGGCTTCGGCTGATCCGGTGAAGGAAGCCTTCGAGGTTGGGCATGATGCGCTGGTGATCGGGCCGGGCCTGGGGAACGCGGGAAAGATCTACCGGGCGACACTGCTGGCACGGCTGACCGAGGAGATCCCGGCGGTGATCGATGCGGACGCACTGAACTGGATCGCGGCCGCAGGACGGCTGGATCTGCTGCGGGAGTGGCATGTGATCACGCCGCACCCGGGGGAGTTCAAGCGGCTGGCTCCGGATCTGGCGGGGATGGAGCGCGAGGAGGCGGTGAGGGCGTTCGTGGAGAGGTATCCTTGCACGCTGTTGTTGAAGGGGGCGCGGACCTTGGTGGGAAAGGCCGGGGAAGCGACGCGGTTTAATCCGACGGGGCATGCGGGGATGGCGTCGGGAGGACAGGGCGATGTGCTGTCGGGCGTGATCGGGACCTTGCTCGGGAAGGGGTTGAGAGGGCTGGATGCGGCGGCTCTGGGGGCGTGGCTTTGTGGAAGAGCGGCTGAGCGATGTCTCGGCGAGGGACCGGTCAGCATCGCGAGTGACACCATCCGACACTTGGGTGCGGCCCTGCTGGATTGGCGGGAGATGCGGCGATGAGTCTGTTGTCGATCGGCCTGAGCTAACTCACGCCTTAAGTCCTATTGTTCTCAATACCCGACAAAGGCACAGCCGAGGACTTGGAGCTAGTGACTATTTGGAAATTCGGAACTGACCACCTCGCCATATGACAGATCCTCTTGAGGAGGCGAAATCATAGAAATTGCCCCTACCGTCCGCCCTCTTCTTGACTATATATTCCCCGTA
>CAMLOZ010000345.1 GCA_946481625.1 uncultured Haloferula sp.
GGAGCCCTCCAGCGGAAGGGGCCGCACCGCATCCTCCGAAAGACCCCGCTGCAATTCGATATGCCGCAGCAACAGCTTCTCCAGATGCTGCTCGAAGAGGGACGAGAATTCGTCCACCGTTTCATAGGGCGAGAAGGCCCGGCGGATCGTCTTGTCCTTGTTGAAGAAGAAGCGCTCGCAGAAGGCATCCAGCTTCTTCCGCTGCTCCTTCCGCGCACCCGCCTGAGCCGGCTCGCCCGGCGGCGGCTCGCTCATCCGGCGATACACCAGGATGTCCGGCTTTGCCCTCGCGGGATCCTTCTTCGCCCGCTCCTCGAAGGCTTCCGTCGCTTCCTCCAGTTCCCACTCGGTCCCGGAATCGAAGCGCGTGCCATCCTTGCGGTTGAACTGGGAGGGCAGGGGAGACCCGAGCCGCGACCACAGGATCCCGACGAAGAGATCGCAGTCGGAAGGCCGGATCAGTTCCTCGTTGAAATGCGCCGTCGCCCGCAGCGGCTCCTTTTCCCAGAGCACCGGTTCGAGCCGGATGAAGTTCCAATACCGCGCCTGCAATCGCTCCACGATCCTCCCGACGGCTTGGCGTTCGTCGCGAACGTCGCCGGGAGAGCTGACGAAGAGGGTGAGGACCTGCATCCCGCACGGAGTAAAAACCGCCGCCGCTCGGATTCCTAACCGGGAAATCAGGAAATCGCCATTCGCGGTCGGGCTCCGCCGAAAGCCGCGTTTGACACCATGCCGGCCTGCGGCTAGTCCTTTGTCCATCTCCATGAACCCGTTCCGCACTCCCGCTGCACTCGCCGACATTGTCGGCGCGCGCGGGGGCATGGCGTAACGGATCGGAATCGCGATCAGCGCTTGTCCCCGCCCGCTTGGCTCCGCCAGCGGGCTTTTTGTTTCCCTGATTCCCAATGCATTCCGATTTTTTATGTCCCTTTCCGTCTCCTCGCTTCTCGATGAAAGCCGCACCACCGTCCGGCTCGCCATCCCCCTGATCATCGGCCAGCTCGGCCAGATGCTCATCAGCCTGTCCGATACGCTCATGCTCGGCTGGCTGGGAGTCACGCCGCTGGCGGCCTGCTCCTTCGCGAATACCCTGATCTATCTGCCGATGATGTTCGGCATCGGCATGTCGATGGCCGTCTCGATCCGCGTTTCGCAGGCGCGCGGAGCGAACGATCCCGCCGCCGCACGTGCCGCCCTCCGCCACGGCCTCTATGTTACCTTGGGTCTCGGCGTTCTCACGGTGGTCGCGGCGCTGGCGATCCGACCCTTCCTCTGGATTTTCCAGCAGGATCCGAACGTTATCGCGACCGTTCCGAATTTCCTGCTCATCCTCGCGGCATCGATGATCCCCGCGATGGGATCGATGGCGGTGAAAAACCACGCCGATGCGATGAACCGCCCTTGGCCCGTCTTCTGGATCTCGATCGGCGGGGTCGGGCTGAACGTGCTGCTGAACTGGATGCTGATCTTCGGCAAGCTGGGCGCGCCGGAAATCGGGTTTGAGGGGGCTGCCGTTGCCACCTTCATCGCCCGCACCGCATCCTTGATCGGGATGATCCTCTGGTGCCGCGCCGATCCGGGCCTCAAGGAATGGGTGCCGGTCCGCTGGTTGCGTGCGCCCGATTGGACGGCGGTGAAGGATCTCGTGCGCACGGGCTTCCCCGCCAGCATGCAGCTTCTCGCGGAGGTAAGCGCCTTCGTCACGGCCACTTTCATCATCGGCCACATGGGCAAGGAGCAACTCGCCTCCCATCAGGTGGCGATCCAATGTGCGGCCACCATCTTCATGATCCCCCTCGGCATATCGATGGCGCTCACCGTGCGTATCGGGGAGGCCTTCGGGGCGAAAAACCGCGCCGTGATGCGGCCGATCCTCGCAAGCGGCTGGTCGATGGGTGTTGCCTTCACCATGGTAAGCGCGACCGCCTTCGTCGTTTTAAACCACGAGCTCGCCAGCCTGTTCATCGATGATCCGGCGGTGCGCGAGATGGCCGCGTCCCTGCTGGTCGTGGCGGCGGCATTCCAGTTCTGCGACTCGCTCCAGATCATTTCGGCCGGCGCGCTCCGTGGGCTGGATGACGTGCACGCGCCCGCATGGATCGCCTTCTGGGCCTATTGGGTCGTGTCGATTCCCCTCGGATGGGTGCTCGCCCATCCTCTTGGACTCGGAGTCACCGGCATGTGGTGGGGGATTACGGTCGGCCTTACGATTACCGCGGTCCTCCTCGGCCGCAGGATATGGCGGAAGACCGCCACCCAGCGGGCGATTGACGTTCCGGAGCAGGGAGGTATGCTTGGTGAGTTGTGAGTCAGGAAAAAAAGCGCCGTCGTCGCAGGCGAAGGTTTCGGCGGATCGCCCGATTCGCTTGAGACCTTCCTCGAGCGATTACGCGACCTTTGTCCGAACCACGGCGGATGCCATGGAGATGCCTGGACTGGTCACATCCAAGACCAGGCCCGACATGCGCATGCTCTCGCTCGCGAACTTGGGATCTTGAAATCCTTCGCGGAGGATTGGGATTGCTTGGATTGTATTCGTGGCGCGGAGCATTTGGTGGAGTTCGACCCGCTACACCATTTGGCGGTGAAAATCACTCGTCCCCCAGCCTTTGGGCTTACTCCTAGACTTCGCTTGCTGCCCGTGGCCGATCTCAGGAGTGGAACTCAGCAGTTTCGCGAAGCAATCGAGTTCTTCCTGCTACCCCCATAGAGTATTTGGAAAGATGGGAGGCATCGAATGAACTTTTCGGTGACGACGCCCGTTTGGCTTCGGTCATCGAGTGGCCGGATGGAACGCTCTCCTTCTGTATTACCCAGCCCCAGTATCATGGCGTCCCTGCGGACCCCCGTCAGATTGATGCTTTCTTCGAGAAAACAGGCTGGACCCGCCTCAAGGATCCCTCCGGCCACGCGATCTTCTTCAACCATGCCTTCGGGGTGATGACCATCGATGCCGAGCGCCGGAACTGCTACCTGACCGACGGGCAGCTCCAGCCCTTCGATGTGATTCTCTGTCGGCCGGACGAGGCAATGCCGGCATTCCCCTCCATCTACCCGGATTCCTAACCGCCCAACTGCCGGATTGACCCCGGGTCGCTGCTTCCTATCGTCGCGACCATGAACCCGCGCCTCGCGATCCGTGCCGCCCTCGCGCTGGCCGCCTTACTGCTCTCCTCCTGCAGCGCGGCCAATAGCGTGAATGGCTATGCCACGCGGATGATGCAGTCCGTCCAGCGCACTATCGGGGCGGCTCAGTGACGCGCCGTCCTCCCTCGGGAAGCACCTCGAAATGCAGCCAGCGGGTTGCCGGGGGCAGAAGGTCCGGAAAAAGATCGGCCCACTCGGCCACTACGATTCCCGGCTCGTCCAGGAATTCGTCCCAGCCGATTCCCAGGAGTTCCTGATCGTCCTTCAGGCGGTAGAGATCGAAATGGAACACCGGCAGCCGACCCCCGCGGTACTCGTGGACCAGCGAAAAGGTCGGACTGGTAACCTCCCCGCCGAAGCCGCTGCCCTTGGCCAAGCCCTTGACCAGCCGCGTCTTGCCCGCTCCCAGCCCCCCCACCAGGGCCAGCACCGACCCGGCAGCCAGCCCGGCGGCGATTTCCACCCCCAGCGCCTCCATTTCAGTCTCGTCCCGGACAATCCACTCCATGCGTCGCAAAAACCTGATCCCGCGCGGCACGTCGATTTCAAAAAATTCCCTTGCCCGATCGCCGGACCCGTGGTGATCTCCCCGCCCGCCCGAATCCCGGGTGGACCCGAATCCTTTCTTCTACGGCCATGGCCTACGCAGTGATCAAAACCGGCGGTAAGCAATACCGCGTCCAGCAGGGCGACAAAATCGACGTCGAGAAGCTCGACGCCGAAGTCGATGCCGAACTCACCTTCGACGTCCTCATGGTCGGAGAAGGCGACAGCATCAAGCTGGGTGCCCCGCTCGTCAGCGGTGCCAGCGTGACCGCCAAGGTGATCGAACAGCATCGCGGCCCCAAGGGCGTCGCCTTCAAGTTCAAGCGCCGCAAGGGTTTCCACAAGACCAAGGGCTTCCGCCGCCACCTCACCAAGCTGGAGATCACCTCCATCGCCGGTTAATCACCTCACCACTCTCCAGTCATGGCTCACAAGAAAGGTCAAGGTTCCGTCAAGAACGGTCGCGATTCCCGCTCCAAGCGCCTCGGCGTGAAGAAGTTCGGCGGTCAGGCCGTGATCCCGGGCAATATCATCATCCGCCAGCGCGGCACCAAGTGGCACCCCGGTGCAGGCGTCGATATCGGTCGTGACCACACGATCTTCGCCGTGATCGAAGGCCGCGTGTTCTTCGACAAGGACGGCCGCCGCGTGAACGTCGGTGCCGACGCCTCCGCGAACTAAGCGATCCCAATTTTCCCGAAAGCCGCCACCCGCAAGGGCAGGCGGCTTTTTGTTTTTTGTCCTCAGTGCCTCGGAGGAAGGTTGTTCAAAGCCAAACGCCGTTTGCGGACCGTTACGAGCCAGCCCACGAAACTGATGAGGAAAGCCGTGAAGGCAGTTAGAAAAACCACCACCATCACATTGGCCCACCCCATCATCCCGCGCTCCAATTCCCAAATCTCCTCGTCCGATCCCCCTTTGCTCATTACCCCTGCAATTTCTCGCAGCGTGAGCCAGACATAAGCACGAGCGGCGATCCATGTTCCCATGGAAAGGCCTACCGAG
>CAMLOZ010000346.1 GCA_946481625.1 uncultured Haloferula sp.
GCCGGGTCGCCACCGGTGTTCACGAACGCAGGCTGCTTGATCGATTCGAAGAATCCTGCCCAGCCCCCCGTCTTCCCGAGCAACCAGAAAAACACGTACGCCGCGGACCCGAACATCAGCGTCACTTGGATCAGATCCGTCCACACCACCGCCTTGATTCCGCCGAAGGTGGTGTAGAGGCCGGTCAGGAAGGTCAGCGCGATCACCGCGCCGACGTAGATCTTCAGCTCCGCCCAGAACCGCGCTTCGCCGCTCAGTTGGAGGAAATCCGGGTTCATCACTTCCCATGCGAGCACCAGGAGGATCGCGCCGACGTAAATCCGCGATCCGCTCGCCAGCGACCGCGTCAGCAGGAAGACGAAGGACGAGATCCGCCGCGTCACCTTGCCGAAGCGGATCTCCAGGAATTCGTAGATGCTGACGACCTTCAGGTCATAGAAAGGCTTGATGAAGATTCCCGCCACCAGCAGCCGCGCGATGATCGTGCCGATCACGAGCTGAGCGTAGAGGAAGTTCAGCTTCGCGTAACCTTCGCTGGGCGTCCCGAGGAAGGTTCCCGCCGAGATTTCCGACGCGAGGATCGAGGCAAGCACCGCCCACCACGGCATCGAGCGGTTGCCCAGCGCATAGGTCTCCATTGTCCTCTGGCCCCGCGCCGCATAGAGCCCGATTCCGATGATCGCCACGAAGTAGATGAGGATGATGGCGAGATCGAGACCGGCTCCGGACATGCGGCGGAGTGTTTCCCGTCGCGGGCGAAGCGACAAGCGAAAGGCTCGCCGCAGGCAGCCCCTTCAACTGCAAGGATTTGCGGGTTCGTGATGGCCACGTTACGAGCTCGTAACGGTTCTTCCAGCGCGGAAAGGCACTGATTTCAAACGCCTCGCATCCCTAGGGCCGATTTTGGGACCGGGGTTATTTCGGGAAATTTAATAAACGCCCCCGTCAAGGTTGATTTTTTTAGAATCGTGGAACGCTTGTGGAAAACGGGAAGCCGCCAAAACTCTGTTAGAGCCATTAAAAAAGTAGTCCCGCTCGGGGTCGGAAGATGGGTATGCCTCTCCTCCGCCACGACGGACAGCAGATCGCCGCTGCCCGGGAAATACGCAGGCGCAAAAACCATTTTTAGCGAGACACGTGACAATCATGGACCTGGAGGGAGAGTTCGAAGAGGAAGCAGGGGATCAAACCTCGGTGGAGGTGGCGCAGTGGGACGGGGTGTGTGAGGCGCTCGGACGACTTGTAAGCAAGGATGCCTACCAACGTTGGTTCCGCTCGTCCCGTCTCGTCGGACTCGAGGATGGCAAGGCCGTGGTGGCCGTGCCGAACGAGATCCATCAGCTCTGGATCGAGGCCAACTACATGCCGGAACTCGCCTCCGCCGTGGCCGAGACCATCGAAGGCACGCACGGCGTGAAGCTCGTCGTCGAGGACACGGTGGCCGAAACGACCGCCCCTGCCCCGGTCGAGGTGGAAACCCCGTCCGAAGCGTTCGCGGAGCCGGAGGCGGTTGTGCCTGTCGGCGGCGATATCAGCTTCGAGAAGCGCCTGAAGTCGGCAGGTCTGAACCACAATTACACGTTCGGCTCCTTCGTCGTCGGCGCGAACAGCCAGTTCGCCCACGCCGCCTGCGAGGCCGTCGCGAAGCGCAAGGGCCCGGGCTACAACCCGCTCTTCATCCACGGCGGCTCCGGGCTCGGTAAAACGCACCTCATGCAGGCCATCGGCCATCACTGGCTCAAGAGCGTCCCGGCCTCCCGTGTCGTTTACCTGACCTGCGAGAAGTTCACCAACGAGTTCATCGACTCCGTCCGCAAGGGCGACCTCGAGCGCTTCCGCAAGCGCTATCGCACCGCCGAGGTCATGCTGATCGACGACGTGCAATTCCTCGGCGGCAAGGAGCGCTCGCAGGAAGAGTTCTTCCATACCTTCAACACCTTGCTCGACGGCCGCTGCCAGGTCGTCCTCACCAGCGACAAGCCGGCCAGCGAGATCAAGAACCTCGAGCCGCGCCTTATCTCCCGTTTCGAATGCGGTCTCACCGTGGAGATGCAGCCGCCCGTCTTCGAGACCCGCCTCGCCATCCTCGGCAAGAAACGCGACGAGTGGAAGGTGAAGGTGGACGAGGGCATCATCCGCTTCCTCGCCGAGCGCATCCGCACGAATGTCCGCCGCCTTGAGGGCGCCTTGATGCGCGTTGCCACCTACGCCTCCCTAGCCGGCGAGCGGGTCACGGAGGAACGCGTGGAACACCTCCTGCGCGATCTCCTGCGGGAGGAAGCGGGCAAGCAAATCACCATCGACACGATCCAGCGCGTGGTGGCCGACCATTACGACATCCGCCTGGCGGACATGACCGGCAAGCGCCGCCCGGCCAGCATCGCCTTTCCCCGCCAGATCGCCATGTATCTCAGCCGCACCCTCACGAAGAACTCCCTCATGGAGATCGGCGAGGCCTTCGGCGGCCGCGACCACGGCACGGTGATCCACGCCTGCAAGAAGGTCGCCGGACAGCTCGAGACCGACCCCTCGATGCGGGACGCACTGGGGGTGATCGAGGCCAGCCTCCGCCGCTGAGACCGGAACCTGGAATTTTAAAAATTTCAGGAGGCCGCATCGCCGGGGCGCCCATCCTTGGCATTCCCGCTAGAATGGCTTGCCAAGGGTCGGAGGTTGCGGAGAGCATTCACGCCAGTCAACGCGTTCTCCGCACATCCCCATGAAGTTCAGTATTTCCAAAGAAGCCCTGCTGGAAGGGCTGCAGAAGGTCCAGCACGTGGTGAGCACCCGCACCACCCTGCCGATCCTCTCGAACGTGTTGCTCGTGGCCAAGAACGGCCGCCTGACCTTCACCACCACCGACCTCGATGTCGGCATCACGGGCTCTGTGGAGGCCAAGATCGAGAAGGAGGGCGCGACCACCCTTCCGGCCAAGCGCTTGGTGAACATCGTCCGTGAGCTCCCCGCCAGCGAGGTGGAGATCTCCGTCGATTCCAAGAATGTCGCCTCCATCCAGAGCGGTCCTTCCTTCTTCAAGATCATCGGCCTCGGCCAGGATGACTTCCCGCCGCTCCCGGACTTCGAGGGAGCGAAGGAATTCCGCATGCCCCAGCCGCTCCTCCGCGACGGCCTCAAGAAGACTTCCTACGCGATCTCCACCGACGAGACCCGCTACGTCCTCAACGGCATCTACACCTCCTTCCGCGAGGGCAAGCTCACGCTCGTCGCCACCGATGGCCGCCGCCTCGCGATGGTCGAGAACGACCTCGACTTCCCGGCCAGCCACGAGACCGACGTGATCGTGCCGACCAAGGCCGTCCAGGAACTCCAGCGCCTCCTCGGCGACACCGGCGAGGTCCTGATCCGCCTCAGCGACAGCCAGATCTCCTTCTCGATCGGCGACCACCTTCTCATCAGCAAGCTGATCGAGGGCAACTACCCGAACTACCGCCAGGTCATCCCGGGCGATTCCACCGAGCGCGTCGAGCTGCCGCGCGAGTCGGTTTTCGACACCGTCCGCCGTGTCTCGCTTCTGTCCTCGGACAAGTCGAACTCCGTGAAGCTCGTCTTCGGCTCCAACACCGTGGAAGTCACCGCGAACTCTCCGGATGTCGGCGAAGCCCGCGAAACCATGGAAGTCCAGTACTCCGGCAAGCCGATGCAGATCGCCTTCAACCCCGAGTTCCTGATGGCCCCGCTCCGCAACCTCGAAAGCGAGACCGTCTATCTCGACCTCATCGACGAGATGAGCCCCGGCGTCATCCGTATCGACGGCAGCTTCCTCTACGTCATCATGCCGATGCGTGTGACGGGCTGAAGTAGCGCGGCTTTGCAAGCCGCGGACCTGCAACGCCCGAAGAGGAGTACAGTGACCTAGCTTTGCCCGAGCCCGCTCCTGCATTGGAGCGGGCTTCCTTGTTTGCCCGGAATGGCCACTGGTGTGGGAAAGCGTTCCCGACCGCGGCTTGCGCAAAGCCGCGCTACCCCGCCAGACACCCCGGACAATCCTGCACGAAGTGCTCGTGCCCCTTGTCCGCAAGCTCAGGCCGCCGGTCCGTCAAACAAAGCTCCGCTTTACCCAGCGTGTTCCTCGGCCGGAAGGCGCACCCGGCAGGCGGGTTCGAAAGATCCGGCGGCATCCCGGGGATCGTGTAGAGCAACTCGCCCTTTTTGTGCGTCGCCGGAATGCTCTTCAACAGCGACCGCGTGTAAGAGTGCATGGGATGGCGGAACAACTCCCCCTTCGGCGCGCTCTCCACGATCCGCCCGGCATACATCACGTTCACGTGATCGCAGACCTCCGAAACCACGCCCAGATCGTGCGTGATGAAGATCACCGCCGTGCCCAGATCCTTTTGGCGGTCGCGGATCAGATCCAGCACCTGCTTCTGCACCGTCACGTCCAGCGCCGTCGTCGGCTCGTCGCAGATCAGCAGTTCGGGCCGCGTGATCAGCGCCATCGCGATCATCACCCGCTGCCGCATCCCGCCGGAGAACTCGTGCGGATACGACTCGATCCGCTCCTCCGGATCGGGAATCCCCACCTCGGCCAGCGACCGGATCGCCCGCTCCAGCGCCTTTTGCCCGCGCAGTCCCTCGTGAAGCTCCAGCGGCTCCGTCAATTGGTCCCGCACCTTCATGAAGGGATTCAGCGAGGTCATCGGGTCCTGGAAGATCATCGAGATCCGCTTGCCTCG
>CAMLOZ010000347.1 GCA_946481625.1 uncultured Haloferula sp.
CGACCGCCGTGTTTACGAAGGCGGCTGAAACCGCGAACGGAGCACTCCGCGAATATTTGGCGAAGCACCCCGGGCATTTGCCGGAAGGAATCCTTTGCGCGGGGAACTGCGCCGAACTCGGCGCGATCCTACGGGGGGAAAAGGAAGCCGTGCAGGTCCTCTTCTCCAGTGCCAATGCCGAATTGCTCGACCAATTCTATGGCGACGGCTTGTTGACCAATCACTGGCTCGGGGCCATCGCCGCGGCGGTGGTCACGGATGCGATCGTGCGGCTGTTACCGGGTGCGCTTGGCGATGAGCGGTCGCACCAGGAGGAGTCCTTCTCCGATCCGAATCTGCTCGAAGCACCCGCCTACACGCGGCCCATCGACTTCCGCGGGATGAAGGTGCCGGACGTTTTGATCTCCGGTCATCATGCAAAGATCGAGGCGTGGAAGAAGGAGAAGGCACTGGAGCGCACGCGTGCGAACCGTCCGGATCTCGGCGCTTGAGAGCCTAGTCGTGAAGGAATCGTCACACGCTCGTGTGGCATTCTGCATGAGTGGAAACAAAGCGAATGAAATTACTTAAGAGTGATTAAATATCGTCTTGTGCTGAGTAATTGATGCGTTACGTCTCGCATCGAACCTGAACTCACCTTTCATCATGAAGCGCATTCCCACCCCGATTTGGATGAGTCTCGCCGTGGCAATCAGCCCGATCGTCAAAGGCGACGAGAAGCCTGCCGCCCCAGCGCCGCAACCCGCCCCGGCCGACGCATTCGCCGGCTTGCAGAAGCATTTCGAAGCCATGAACTCCGCCATCACCGACGCGCGCAAGGAAGCCGCGGACGTGGCCGGCCAGCGTGACGCTGCCCGCAAGGAAACCGAGGCCGTGCGCCAGGCCAAACAGCAGCTTGAAGGACAACTCGCCGACCTGCGCAAGCAGCTCGAAAGCTCGAACCACGAAGTCTGGCAGTGGAAGGACAAGGCCACCGTGCTCGAGCGCAAGCTCGGGGCAGGGGAGCAGGCCTTTGAAAAGCTTGCCGCCTTCCGCGACGAGATGAGTGTGGCCATGCAGGAGTTCGCGACGATCAAGGCCGGGATGAACGAGATCCGCGGCGAGTTGCAGGCACCTGCCGAACGGGTGGCGCTGAAGAAGGAGATTGCCAACCTCCAAACCGCGCAGGCGGAGGTGCAGGACAAGCTCGCCGCCGAGGCGAAGGCGCACGGTGAAAGCAAGCGCCTGCTCGCTGCCAGCGAGGGCCTCGTGAACCAGCTCAAGAAGGGCTTTGAGGAATTGAAGGCCAGCGCCAAGCAGCAGCTCGCCGAATTGAACAAGGCGCAGCAGGAGCGCGATGCCTTGGCGAAGAACCTCGCCGCCACCAATGGGCAACTGCAGGTCGCTCGCAACGAGGCCACGGGGCTGAAGGACGCGAAGTCGGCGGTGGAGAAGAATCTCGATGCGACCCGCGGCGAATTGACCGCCACCCGCGAAGCGCTCGCCAGCCTCCAGAAGGAATCCGCCGAACTCCGCTCGACCATGCAACCGCTTGCCGCCGAGATCCAGGCGGTGAAGGACCAAGCCTCCAAGGCCACCGCCGCGATCCAGGAAGCCTCCGCCGCCCGCGAGAAGGCCGAGCAGGCCCGCATGGCGATGGAGACCCAGCTTAAGGAGGTGAACGGCCAACTCGCCGCCGCGCTCGACCAGCAGAACGGACTCAAACAGCAGGTCGCCACCAAGACCCAGGAAGTGGACGGCCTGCGCAAGAAGATCGAGGAGATGGAAGCGAAGACCGCCAACAAGCCGAAGGAAGAGGACAAGCACGAGAGTGCCGGCCTCTGAGATCGATCCCGATCCTAATTTTCCAAGGCCGGTCCTGCAAGGGGCCGGCCTTTTTGTTGGCCGGGATGTCTCCCCGGGACGTCCGGCGGAGGGCGGCTGCTTGCAAGATCGGGCCTTCTTGCTAGCCTGCGGTGTGACCGCGCTCCTGCAACCCGCCCCGGTAAGCATCGAGGACTACCTCGACGGCGAGGAACGTTCCGAGGTGAAGCATGAATACCTCGGCGGGGTGGTTCATGCCATGGCGGGGGGTACCAATGACCATGCTGCCATTGCCGCGAATGCGATCGGGGTCTGGATTGCGGCCTTGCGGGGCAAACCCTGTCGTCCCTTTACCAGCGATGCAAAGGTCCGTATCGACCTCGCTGACCAGACCCGGTTCTACTATCCCGATGCCCAGGTCGTGTGCCGCCCCAATCCCGGGAATGCACGCTTTCAAGAAAACCCGGCGGTCGTGCTCGAAGTGTTGAGCGAGTCGACCCGCCGAACCGATCTGGGAGAAAAGCGCGACGCTTATCTCGCGATCCCGAGCCTGAAAGTCCTGCTGATCGCAGAGTCGGAGCGTCCCTACGTTCTGGTCCATCGTCGGCAGCCTCAAGGCGGATTTGCCACGGAGGAGCATGCAGGCTTGGAAGCGGTGGTTCCCTTGCCCGAGATCGAAGCGGACCTTCCTCTCGCGGAACTGTATGAGGGAATCGCTTTCACCGCAGGGTCTCACCGCGACTCCTGACGCTTCCGATACGCCCGCGGCGATCGTCCGGTCATCTTCTTGAAGACCCGCGAAAAGTAAGCCTCGTCGCAGAAGCCCAGCGTGCGCGCGATCTCCGCGGATTTCAGGTCGGTCGAGTCGAGCATGCGGGCCGCGAGATTCACGAGCTGCTGGCAGTGATAGCGGTGCGGCGGCACGCCAGCCTGTTGGCGGAACTGGCGGCGGAAGGTTTCGTAAGGAATCCCGAGCTCCTTCGCGGCCTCCTCGGCACCGCTGCCGGGCCGGGCGAGCAAGCGACAGGCGTCCGCGAACCAGCCGGGTCGTCCTTGGGTTGGCACCAAGTCGGGATTCGCCCCTTCGACGGCAGTCGCAAGAAGCGACTGGAAGGCGCAGACCCGCGCGAGCGGTGGCGCCTTTTCATCGAGCACCGTGTGTCGGAATTCCTCCAGCCAGCGTCCGGGATCGGCCAGCCGTCCGGTCGGCTGGGAGGGATCGAGCAATCCCTGCTGTCGCCAGGTTTCGAAGACCGGACCCTCGAACATCACGTACACCTCGTCCCAACCGCCGGGGCGGTGCGGCCGGTAGCAATGGCCAAGTTCGGGAAAAACCAGGATCCAATCGCCCGCGGTCAGACTCACGTCGCGGCCGCGCTCGTCCTCGTAGTGCCCCTCGCCGCGGGTTAGCACCACCAGTGCGTGACGGCGCAGGTAGCGGAAGCGGGTCATGCGGCCAGGGGAATTGCGCACCTCGCCGATCTCGACGAGGCTGCCGAGGCGCGACCGCACTTGCTGGGACCAGATATTCCAATGGCGCTCGCTCACAACGTCACCCGTTTCGGTGACTTACTGCCCAAAATCCACAAGTATTACCGTGATCGTCCAAGCGGGAAGAGTGAGATTCCAGAGACTTCCCGCGTAGGATGGGACCACCCGATGCGCCGGATTCTCCAAATTCTTGTCCTGTCGAACCTGTCCCTCCACGGCGAGGAGCCAGTGGACTTCAATCGGGATATCCGGCCGCTGCTGAACAAGAATTGCACCATTTGCCACGGCGGCGTGAAGCAGGCCGGCGAGGTGTCCTTCATCTTCCGGGAGGAAGCGCTGGGTAAGGGGGAGTCGGGCAAGACCGTGGTCGTGCCGGGCGATCCGGCGGCTTCCGAACTGGTCCGGCGCATCAAGAGCAGCGATCCGGACGAAAAGATGCCGCCGCCGGAAGAGCACCCCCACGGGCTGGAGCCGGAGCAGGTCGCCCTGCTGGAACGCTGGATCAAGGAGGGCGCGAAATGGGGCGAGCACTGGTCTTTCCAGAAGCCGGAGGAGCCTCCTGTCCCTGTCGTGAAGAACGCCGCTTGGCCGAAGGTGGAACTCGACAAGCACGTGCTCGCCAAGCTGGAGGGGGAGAAGCTTGCTCCCTCGCCCGAGGCTTCGCCCGCCGAGTGGTTCCGCCGCGTCTCCTTGGATCTTACCGGCCTTCCCCCATCCCTGGAGGAATGGGAAAGCTTCCGCCAGGCCGCCACCGTCCATCCGCAATCCGCGATGGAAGCCACCGTGGACCGCCTGCTTGCCTCGCCGCGCTTCGGCGAACGCTGGGCGGCCATGTGGCTGGACCTCGCACGCTACTCCGATACCACCGGCTTTGAGAAGGATCCCCACCGCGATATCTGGCCCTTCCGCGATTGGGTGATCCGCGCCTTCAACGCGGACATGCCCTTCGATCAATTCACGATCAAGCAGCTTGCGGGGGATCTGTTGGAGAATCCGGAACCGGGCGACCTGATCGCAACCGGCTTCCATCGCAACACCCAGAACAACACCGAGGGCGGCACCGACGACGAGGAGTACCGCCTCGCCGCGGTGATGGACCGGACGAACACCACCTGGACCGCGTGGAACGCCACCACCTTCGGCTGCGTGCAATGCCACTCGCATCCGTACGATCCCTTCCCGCACGAGGACTACTACAAGTTCATGGCCTTCTTCGACAACACGGAGGACTCCGACCTCAACACGGAGTTCCCGAAGACGAAGATGACTGCCGATCCGGCACGCCAGGCGGAAGCCCAGCAGCTTGAAGCCCGGATCCGTGCCAGCCGCGACGAGATCAACAAGTCAGCCTTGGCCGTGGCTGACAAGATCAGTGGCTGGGCTCCGGCGAAGGCGACTTCCGC
>CAMLOZ010000348.1 GCA_946481625.1 uncultured Haloferula sp.
AGCGGCTGCGGGTGTGATCCGCGATGTAGCCCATGACGGGGTCGATGAGCGCGTCCCAGATCCGGGCGGTGAAAAAGAGCCCGGCGACATGGGCGGGGGAGATGCCGAAGACATCGGTGTAGAAGTAGGCCAGGTAGAACCCGATCAATTGGAAGTTCAGATTGATCCCCAAGTCCCCGATGCTGTAGCCCAAGATGGCGCGCTGGCTGAGTCGATTCATCTTCAATGATCGGATGACTTGCCAGCCGGGGAATCCGGAATGAACCGGCAACCCACGCTCAAAGCCGTGGTGAACCCATGAAGGCGTGAAAGGGGGCGGAACATCCGGGCAAGCAAAGGCTATTCGCCCTTTCCTCAAAGGGCTCGCAAGCAAAAATGAAACGGTCCGTCTGGCAGGCCGAGCCGCGCCTGTCGCGCGGGTATCATCGCGTTTGCAGAAGCGGGCTGGACAGCCCTTGGAAAGAAAGAACGCCCGCGGTGGCGTTGAAGTCACCGCGGGCGCCTGCTCTAACCCTCATGGATCCATGAGGTCCGGGAAAGGGAGATCGATATCGCAATATGGTTATCAATAGAGATAACAGAATTCAAGATGGATGTGTCTTTGGTGGCAAATTGCAATACGCCAAATGATGGCTTGCCTCGTTACGGATTGGTCGGCGAGGATGACGACACGGGAGGACGGGTGAAGACGTTTGCGAGCGCCAAGATGCTGAGGCCAAGGAACAGCCACTGGAATCCGTCCGACCAGATCTCGACAAGGGCGATGTCGTAGGGATTCCGGTAGTTGCCGGCCCGGAAGAGGGTGGTGACGGCATGGGTGAAGGGAATGCAGGCAAACCAGATCCACGCCATCCGGATCGTGGACGGGTTCGGTGCCTTGTCGGAGCGTAACGAGATGACCGCGAGCGCGATCAGGACGGCGACCAGGAGGTAATTCATGGGTTTGGATAATTGGGGAGCTAAACCATGCGGGCTTTTGCCACGGCCTTCCATTGCGAACGAAGCCCGGGTTTATAATCCCGCAGGATATCGCTCCGCGAGGGCAGACACCTCCGCTTCTTGGCGGAAGCGCTACCTCGGCAAGATCGACCCGCCGGAGAAGCACCGGGAGGCCGCCGCCTGACCGTTGCGGGAATCCTCCTCACGCCCCGCCCTAGCAATGGGCCCGGGACTTTTCTTTTCCCGTGTGCTAGACATCCTCTGTCCGTGAAGCTCGCCCTGCACCGCTCCATCACCTTCTGGTCCGGCATCCTCGTGACGGGTTTCATCTGCTGGGCGTGGTGGGATTCCGATCGCTATTTCAACATGATGTCCTGGAAGAGAATGATCGTTGGCAGCGCTGCCAACGGATGCTTCGTCATCGTGGATCCGGTCGGACGTGGATCTATCGAAACAATGCGCATAGACATTTCGTCCGTCCCACTATGGTACCCGACCACTCCGAATGGTCCTATCGTCCTCCGCAGCAATGGCGGCACTTCCCGCAAGATCGCCTCCGATTCCTTTGAAGACAAGATGCAGGCGCATCTCGATTCAGTAGGCCCCGGACATTGGTTTGGTTTTAGTCTATACTGGCTCCTCCTGCTAGCCGTAGCGCTTCCTTGGTCCGCCCCCTTGCTCTGGCGGGCGAGGAGGAGGAAGAGGGCGGCACCCACGACAGCATGACTATTATGGCACCCGCTGGGAAACCGGCGGGGGCTTATTGCGTACATGTACGCCTTTTCCGACTGGAGCTAGTTCCCGTACATGTACGGGACCAAAGCGCGTAACCCGATTCTGGTTACGCCCGTAACCACGTAACCAAAAGTAACCCGAAATGCCTGCAATTCGGTGCATTTCCGTGCCGTTCCGTGCCGTTCCGTGCCGTTCCGTGCCGTTCCGTGCAACCGGGGCTAACAAGGAGAATCGGCTGCAACCCTTGTAAATGCTAGGAAAACCCGTGTTTCGAGTGGTAGTCCCGACAGGAATCGAACCTGTACCTACGGCTTCGGAGGCCATCGTCCTATCCATTGGACTACGGGACCATTTCGGGGCACGCGGAGGTGCCACTAGCGGCGGGGCGGAGGGTAGAGGCGTCGGGTCGGGCTTGGCAAGGAGAACTCGCGGGAGCTTTCCCGGGCTTCAATGGCGCTCCCGCGCCTGCATCTCCGCTTCCTCCTCGTGGGAGTGGATCTGAAGGTTCACGTTCACGTCCTCGCGCTCGGCGATGGATTTGATCACCCCGCGGATGGCGGAGGCGCTGAAGCCGTTGCGACCGATCAGCAGGGCGACGTCGGATTGCCGGAGCACCAGCTTGAAGCGCAGGCGTTTCGGGCCGAGCTCGGTGACCTTGAGCTGCGCTTCCGCCGGGAATTCGATGAACTGGACGGCGATGTATTGGAGGAAATTCCGGATCTGGTCGGTCACCACCTGCATGGATGCATGATGGCGCAAAAGATGATCAGGGCAAGGTTTGAAGCGCTCCCGGGCTCTCCGGCGCAAGATCGCGCTTTCCCGGCGCGGGAAAGCACCCCAGCGTCGCGGCCGTGAGCGGCGATCACCGATGGACCAAGGTTCTGCCGCCGGTGCTGCTCTGCGCCTTGCTGTGGGGAAGTGCTTTTCCCGGAATCAAGTCGGTCTACCAAATCTGGGAGGCCGGGGGCCTGAAACCGAGCGCGGCCGACTGCTGGTGGTTTGCCGGCGTGCGCTTCACCTTGGCTGGCCTGATGCTATTGGTGGTGGCCCGCCAGCCATGGGCCGAGTTCCGTGCCACCCCGAAGCGGGCGCTGCTGGGTTTCTGTCTCACGCAGACTTTTGGACAATATCTGCTCTTCTATCTCGCGATCTCCGCGGCCAGCGCGAGTTTGGCAGGGCTGTTGTCCGCCTTGGGCAGCTTCTGGTGGATGCTGCTGGCTCCGCTGGTGGCAGGAGCTCCCTGGCCGCGACCGGTGCAGTGGTTCACCATCGCCGTGGGCGGGGTGGGGGTGGCGATCGCCGCGGGCTCGGAGAAGGCAGGCATGGGCGATCCATGGCTCGGTACCTTGCTCCTGCTCGGCTCCACCGGGCTGGGAACCTTGGGTCTGGTCCAGTTTACCGGCCTGCGCAGGACCATCGGGGCGCGGGCGGCAACGGGCTTCTCGCTATTCGGCGGCGGTCTCGGTCTCTTGCTGGCGGGTGCCGGATCCTTCCCGAAGGCGGCCATGCTCATGCCCCCGGCGGCGATGGGGACCACCGTGTGGCTTGCTTTCGTCTCCGCCGCGGCCTTTGCCCAGTGGAATCATCTTTCCACCTTGCACCCCGTGCCCCTGCTGGCGGGTTACCGCTTCCTGATCCCGCTGGCCGCCACGCTGGAATCGATGCTGTTTCTCGGCGAACGGCCCGGCTGGGGTTTCGCTGCGGGCGGCGTGCTCATCCTGGGTTCGCTGGTGGCGTCGCAGCGCTTGAGCCGGCCGCCCGCGGTTGCTTAGCTCGCAGGCATGATATCCGATGCTGCATCGCCACCGCGCTCCGTCCCTGCCGGCGGGCGGTTCATCCGCCAGATTCCGCCCACGCCGCTGGTGCCGGTGACGCTTGATGCCGCACTCGGCCCGGTCTGGTGCAAGCTGGAATTCATGAATCCCAGCGGCTCGACCAAGGACCGGATCGCGCGCCACATCTTGGAGAAAGCGTGGCGGCGCGGCGAACTCCGCGAGGGCGATACGGTGGTGGAAGCTTCCAGCGGCAGCACCAGCATCGCGCTCGCGCTGGCCTGCGCTCAGATGGGGCTGAAATTCGTCGCCTTCATTCCCAGCAGCGCCACGAACGAACGCGGACTGATGATCCGTGCCTACGGCGGCGAGGTCCGGCGGGTGGAGGGCGGCATGCCGAAGGTGCTGGAGGCCGCCGAAGCCGCGGCGCTCGCGCACGGTTGGTTTGCCGCGCGGCAATTCGAAAACCCCGACAATGCCGAGGCGCACCGCATGTTCACCGGTCCGGAGATTCTCTCGCAGATGGAGTGCGGCTGCGTGGATGCCGTGGTCAGCGGGGTCGGCACCGGCGGGACGCTGCGGGGTTTGTGGGAAGCCTTCGACGACGCGGGCTGCGGAGCGCTCGCCTATGCCGCGATCCCCTGCGAGGGCCGGGCCTTCGGGGACAATGCGGAGTGCGCCAGCCTGATCTTCAGCAAGGAGGTGCCGGGCGTGGCGGAATGCCTTTCGCTGCTCTACAAGGAATGGCGCGAGAGCCCGCGGGGGCGGGGGATCGAGGAGGTCACCGTGGGGGAGGAACTGTGCCTTGATCTCACGCAGCGCTTGTGGGCCCTGGGATATCCGGTGGGGCCCAGTTCCGGCCTGAACTATGCCGCGGCCTTGGAGGCGAAGCGCCGGCTCGGCCGGGAGTCCCGGGTGGTGACGGTGTTTCCGGACCGCATGGAGCGCTACTTCTCGCACCGGGTCTTCGCCGGACTGAGGGAAGAGGACTGATCCGGGCGATTGAACATTTTCCAGCCGCGGCGGCTTTTCGGTCTGACTTGTCCCTCGACCGGACCGCGCTTTCTGCTAGAGTCGGGGGAACGCCATGGAAAACGAGCCCGAGAAGCCGCAGTCGTCCGTCCCGCCACCACCGGATCTGCCGCCGACACCGCCGCCATCCGCGGTGTCGCCGCCTCCGGATATCCCGCCACCACCTCCTCCGCCGTCGGAGATGCCGAAGCCGGATCTGA
>CAMLOZ010000349.1 GCA_946481625.1 uncultured Haloferula sp.
GTTCGGGGCCGGCTTCGCGGCGCATGCGTGCGAGCTGTGGAAGTAAAGTTCGTCCGGCAGGGCCGGAGGGGCATCGGAACTTATCAATGGATTAGAGGAGCCGGTGGAGGATGGGTTCCAGCTTCTCGCGGGTTTCGGCGGGCCAGAGGTTGGCGGGGGTCATGATGGCGCCGTCGAGGGAGCGGTGTTCGGGCCACCCGGGGGTGGCGGGGATTTGGGGGATGGCGCGGGAGATGATGCGCTTCGCCATGCTGACGTTCGCATGAAGGTGGGCGATCACGGCTTCGGCGGTGACGGCGGCTTCGTCGGTCTTCCAGCAGTCGTAGTCGGTGATCATCGCCAGCGTGGCGAGGGCAATCTCGGCTTCGCGGGCGAGCTTGGCTTCGGGGAGGTTGGTCATGCCGATGACGTCGAAGCCGAGCTTGCGGTTGGTCTCGCTTTCGGCGCGGGTGGAGAAGGCGGGGCCGTCCATGTTGACGTAGGTGCCGCCGAAGTGGACGCGGGCCTGCTCTTCCCGCGCGGCCTGATAGAGGATGCGGCGGAGGCCTTCGCTGACGGGTTCGGCGAAGGATACATGGCCGACGATGCCATTGCCGAAGAAGGTGTGGTGCTCGCGGCGGCTGGTGCGGTCGAAGTACTGGTCGGGTAGTACGATATCGCGGGGACGGTACTCCTCCTTCAGGCTGCCGACGGCGGTGACGCAGATGAGGAAGCGGACATCGAGGGAGCGGAGGGCCCAGAGGTTGGCGCGGTGGTTGATTTCGGTGGGGAGGAGGCGGTGGCCGCGGCCGTGGCGGGGCAGGAACCAGACCTGGCGGCCGGCAAGGGTGCCGCCGACGAGGGCATCCGACGGGGAGCCGAAGGGGGTGTCGATGTGGCGTTCCTCGGTTTGTTCGAAGCCATCGATTTCGTAAAGTCCGCTGCCGCCGATGATGCCGATAGGGGTCATGGGGGAGAGAAGAAATCATCAATCACCAATATTCCAATCATCAATCGGAGTGCGCCGGATGGTTGCCGCGTTGAAATGCCGCGATCGCCGGCTCAAGGCCGAACGCGAGGAGGAAGAACCCCCGGCCCCTCCTTTCACGGGAGGGCCGCAGGCGTGTCGGCTCGGACGGGTGATGGACCATTCATCGGAGCCCGGGCCGATCACGCTTGCGGATGCCTGCCGGTGAGTTTTCCGGCGGGTGATTCGAGGAGTGTACCGCAGCCCGGTGGGAGGACCGTGCGGTCTCTCTTGCGGGAGGGGCAAGCCCGGCCGCGGGGAGGAGCGACCGAACTTACGGGGCTCATCTTGCGGCGGATCCCGGAGTTATGCCATTACGTGATCGCGTCCCCCGAATCCGGGGCCGTTTGCAATGGAGGGAGGCTTGCGGATTGCGGCTCCGAGACTGGCGACACTCTCACCTCGTCGCGCCGTGGGAGCTTTCGGGATGGAGCCGGCAGGAAGATCCCTCCGGATGTGCCTTGCCGGGGCCCGGCCCATGCGGCGAGCCTGCCGGAGGGGAGGCCGACTTTTCCGACAAAGAACGACTCCTCGCTTTGTGGAGCAAGGGATCCGTGGTGGGCGGCCATAGCGGTGGTTGAAACCGTTTGCCGGATGTCACCGGCGGGACGCCGGCGCTCCTTGAGACCGATGTCACCGGCGGGACGCCGGCGCTCCTTGGATCAGGGATCGATCCGAACCAGACGGATGGCGCGGTATTCCACGCTGGAGCCGGCTCCGGCGTGAGCATTCTGGAGCCCGACCAAACCGGCTTCCGGCCAGTCGAAACCGGGATAGCCGGTCCGGACATCCGACACATCCACCGTGACAATGCCATCGGCAATTACACGGATGTGATCGCCCTTCATGAGGATCTCCAGACGATGCCAAACCGAGTGGCGCGCGTCCGCGGCGGGATTGGCGGGAATGCGGTCGTAAACCGCGCCGGTGGAGTGAAGCGGCAGGCGAGGCTCGTTGGTAAGCTGGATCTCGCTGCCGGTAACCCATGGATCGCCGGTCTCCGCCGCACGCAGGAAGACGCCGGCATTCCCGCCGGCTGGAAGCCGGTATTCCAAGCTGAGGAAGAAGTCCCGGAACTCTCCGCCGAAATGCAACCACCCGGATGGAGCGGCGTCGTCATGCCTCAGGATCCCGGAATTCGCGTCATGGGTCCAGCCGGTGCTTCCGCCCATAAACGTCAGACCGGCCAGACCATCGGCGAGCGGATCGATGCCAAGGGAATCCGGCCAGCCACTTCCGACACGCCAGAAATACCTGGAGTCGTCCGGACGCGGAAGAACCCGTTCGAATTCCGGGGAGAGAAAGGTCATCGGTGCGGCGACACTTCCGGGCTCAAGCGTCCATTGCAGGAGATCCGGCGAGCGTTCGATCCAGTAGAGATTTCCCGGCAGGATTCCGGACGAGATCAGGAAATTGTTAGATCCGGCCTCGGGCCCGAACACCGGGCCCATCCCGCCTGCCCCGAGATACGCCCCCGGAACCGCGGGAGCCAAGGGGTCGAAGCCGAGCCGAACCGCGGTAGCATCCGTAATCCCGTCGCCATTGCTGTCGGCATGACCCGTGCCGACCCAGACGAGGACGGGCTGCTGGTATGAAAAGCCGGCACTGTCGGTGGCCTTCACGCGGATCGTGTGAAGGCCGGCGGCGAGAACGGAGATGGCGACCAGTTGGTCGCCTTGAAGGACGAAAGAGCCGTTATCCGCGTCCCCTGCCCCGCCGACCAGTTCGAAGCGGGGAAAGGCCGGCTGATGCGGGGTCACCGAGGACCAGTCGTTGCCAATCCGCAGTTCATCGACGGCCGGAGCGGAAACGGTCACATAGTCGCTGAAGCCGACACGGCTGAAGTTGATCGAGCCCGCGGTCTCAGCGGGGGTGAAGGAAAGATCCGGCGACAAGGGTTCCGAGGAAAGCGGCGGGTCGATCCATACGGAGACCTGGTCGTTGCCCGCGAGGTGGCCGATCTTGACGACGAAAAAATGCGAACCGGAATCGGAGGCGGGGAAGAACTTGTTCGTCCCATTGCGGACCCGGACTCCGAAGCCCCCTTCATTTCCGATCTGCAACACCCGGTTCGCGTCCGCCGCAGTGCCATTCCAGAACTCGACGCCCCAGAAATGGACGTTGCTTCCGGGATCCGCGATGAAGCTGGCGTAAGTGACCGTGCCATCGGTGCCGCGTGCCGAGGATAGCGCGCGGTTGTTGCGCGACAAGGGTGCGCAGAAACCGTGGTTGCCCGAGGTTTCCAGCGCCATTCCGAGGGCATCGGTGTAGGACAGCGAGCCGGCGGGAACCGTGGAGGAGTTACCGGCAACCTGCCACCCCCCGGAGAAGCCGCTGCCCCCCGCTTGCCCGGTCAAGGTCGCCGCGGCGGCGTAGTCGAAGGAGTCTTCCACCGCCGGGGCGGAAGGATCCACCGCGGCCGGGACGGACTGGAGGTCGCCAAGGTCTTCATCATCCATCAGCAAGCGGCCGACGAGGGCTCCCGCAAGGTGGTCGGGCGGGAGCACCGCATTGGTGAGCAGGATGCGGCGCGGGGCGTGCTCCACGGCGACATCGGCGACCTGGATGGCGAAGGCGGCTTCCGAGAAAAGGCCGGCTTCATCGGTGGCACGCACCCGGACCCGGTAGGAACTACGACGTTCGTAGTCGAAAGACGCCGCGGACGCCAGGGTGGTGCCCTGGATCGAAAAGAGCTCGTTGTCTTCCACCCCGGCGGGCAAGGTGTAGACGACCGTTTCCCCGCCGTGATCGTGGGAGGAGGAGAGGGTGCCGACGGCTGCCCCGGAAGGCTGGTTCTCCGGGATGCTGCTCTGGTCGAGCTGCAAGTCAAAGGGGCCGCCGGGAATCTCATTGAGCGTGTACCAGACTTCGCTGGAAAGGATGGCGGAGCCGTCGTCGGACACGGGATCGCTTTTCAGGTAAACCACGTGACCTTTTTCCAGGCCGGGGATGACCAAGGTGACCCGGGTGCGGTCGCCGGAGGCGATCGCGCTGCCGACCGCGAGCGTTTGCTCGCCGATCTTCGCGCCGCCGTAGGCCGCGGTCGGCTGATAGGACCACTGCTTCACGGTGAAGTTCGCGGGGTTCCCCAGCGTCGCTTGCGGGACGGGCTTGGTATAGGTGATCTCGAAGCCGGTCGGGGTGGCGGTTACTTTCGCGATCTCGAAGGTGAGCGGATTTCCCGATTTCGGCGTGAGGCGCTGGAGGCCCGTGGTGGTGCCGTTCCACGACCAGTTCCCGCTGCCGCCGATGCAGCCGACGTAGAGCGTTCCACCCGGTCCCCATGCCAGGCGGTTGACACCGCCTTCAAGCCCCTGGGTGAAGCGGTAGATACAACCCTGCCAGACGCCGTGGACTTTTTCGAGCGAGACGCGATTGATGCCGCCGAGGGTAATGTCGCCGACGAGCAGGTCGCCGGCGAAGGGTCCTCCGGGGATTGACAGCGGCTGCGAGGGCGAGTTCGCGATTTCGTTCTGCGGGAACCATACGGCCGGCGGGGTCATCGGCTGATCGGCAAAGAGGCTCGGGCTGCCGCCATCGGCAGTGCACGAATATTGATTCAGATGCGGGCTCGGCAGGGTACGGACGGCCCGAGGCCGAAGGCCTCGTCAATTCGACGGAATGCTGGACTCCGTGCAGCCACAGCCAGCCACGGCACCCTGC
>CAMLOZ010000350.1 GCA_946481625.1 uncultured Haloferula sp.
GGCTGTTCTCGCCGAGGAAGCCGGACGACAACTTCAAGAGCGCTGCCAAGGCCCTCGAGCCCGGCGAGGTGGGTTACAGCTACATCCTGGAAAGTCCGAACAAGGGGCAAAACAGTTCGGGCGACCCCGGTCGGCCGGTGGTAGTGGCGGCTTCCTATCAGGCGAAAGCAGACTGGACCTTCGACCCCGAAGCCTTCGGCGAGAAGGCGATCGTGCTGAAACTCGACAACAGTGCCTCTGCCATGAACATCCGCACGGACAACAAGTACATCAGTACCGGTGTCGCCGGCCGCTACCTTCAGACCGTCGGCGACAACACCCCATGGGGTGCCGACGCCGCCCCCGATCTCCGCGCTCCCGAACCGAAGCACCGGTAATTCCTGACTTAGCGTCTTTGGCCCTGCCTCCGCGATCCCTCCGCGGCCTCCATGGCTCCGCGGTTCGTTCTCTTCATAATCCAATTCATCCCATTCATCCTTGTACTACTTCCCCGCCTTCGGCCGGATCTGCACGTGTTTCTCATTCCTCTTCACCTCGAATAGCCCGATCGCCGTCACGAGATCGCTCAGCCGCGCATAGCCATAGTTCCGCGAGTCGAAGTCCGGCATCAGTTTTGACAAACTGGAGCCCACATTCCCCAGCGAGGCCCAGTCGCCCTCATCCCCGGTTACTGCATCGATCGCCTTCCGGATCACCGTGATCAGCTTCCGATCCTTCTTCAGCTCGGCGCTGCTCTTCTTCTGGATCGCCGCGCCGCCACCCTCGCTTTCCGTCCCTGTATCCGCCGCCGCCGCGATCACCTCGGTGTAGATGAACTTGTCGCAAGCCGCCACGAAGGGCGACGGCGTCTTTTTCTCGCCGAAGCCGTAAACGTTCAACCCTTGTTCCCGGATCCGCGCCGCCAGGCGCGTGAAATCGCTATCGCTCGTCACCAGACAGAAGCCCGAAAACCGGCCCGTGTAGAGCAGGTCCATCGCATCGATGATCATCGCGCTGTCGGTCGAGTTCTTCCCCGTCGTGTAACCGAACTGCTGGATCGGTTGGATCGAGTGCTTCAACAACTGGTCCTTCCAGCTCTTGAGGTGATCCTTCGTCCAATCGCCATAGATCCGCTTCACGCTCGCGGTGCCGTAGGTCGCGATCTCCGCCAGCACCGCGGGAATCACCGCCGCCCGGGCGTTGTCGGCATCGATCAGGACGGCAAGCGGCCTCACGGCCGCGTTCGGTTGGTGATCGCTCATGCAATCCTTATCTCTCAAGTAAGCCCAAGCGGCAACCCTCATCACGGGGACCGGGTGCTCCGGTTTCAGTCGGTCCCATCCACCCGCGAAAAAGCGGCGGTCCATGACCGCCGCCCCATCGAACGCGAACTCGATGTAAACCGTTCGCCGCTTATTTCTTTTTCGCCGAGTCGAGCTTCTCCCGAACCTTCTCGGAGATCTCGTTGTAGAGCGCCTCGTCCGCCTTGAGGGCGTCCTTCGCCGCATCGCGGCCCTGCGCGAGCTGGGTGCCGTTGTAGGCGAACCAGGAACCGCGCTTCTGGATCAAGTCCATCTCCAGCGCCAGGTCGAGCAGCGAGCCGACCGAGGAAATGCCCTCGTTATACATGATGTCGAACTCGCACTCCGCGAAGGGCGGCGCGACCTTGTTCTTCACCACCTTGATCTTCGTCCGGCTGCCTTGGGCGGAGCCGTCCGTCGCCTTGATCTGGCCGATCCGGCGGATGTCGATGCGCACGGAGGCGAAGAACTTCAGCGCCCGGCCGCCGGGAGTGGTTTCCGGATTGCCGAACATCACCCCGATCTTCTCGCGGATCTGGTTGGTGAAAATGCATACCGTGCGCGCCTTCGAAATGAAGCTCGTCAGCTTGCGCATCGCCGCGCTCATCAGGCGCGCCTGGGCACCCACCGTGGAGTCGCCGATCTCGCCATCGAGTTCCTGCTTCGTGACCAGCGCGGCCACCGAGTCGAGCACGATCACGTCGATCGCATTCGACCTTACCAGCGCCTCGCAGATTTGAAGGGCTTCCTCACCGGAAGACGGCTGCGAAACCAGCAGGTCGTCCAGATTCACGCCCAGCATCTTCGCATACTGCGGGTCCAGCGCGTGCTCCACGTCGATGAAGGCGGCCAGTCCGCCCTTCTTCTGCGCCTGCGCGATCGCCGTCAGCGTCAGCGTCGTCTTGCCCGAGGACTCCGGACCGAAGACCTCGATGATCCGGCCGCGGGGGAAGCCGCCCACGCCCAGCGCCCGGTCGATCAGCAGGTTCCCGGTCGGGATCACATCCACGTCCACGCGGTGGCCGTCGCCCATCCGCATGATCGCCGCCTCCCCGAATTCCTTCTGGATGCTGGAAATCGCCAGATCGAGGTTGCGTTTGCGGGCATCGGCGAGCTTGTCGGAAGGATCATCGGATGTTTTGGCCATAATTCAGTCTAGTTGGGATGCCCGGACTGTTAGTCTACAACCCGCCGGGCCGTCAAACCAAAAAGATGTTCACGCGAACAAAAATGAGCCCTGCCTCATTGCGGGACGTGGCACAAAAAAAGCCCCACGGGTGGAACCCGCGGGGCTGAAATTTTGAAGCAACTGCTTATTTCTCAGTCTCTTCCTTCTTCTCTTCTTCGGGAGCTTCTTCTTTTTCACCTTCGCCACCGGCCTTCGCCTGTTCAAGCTGGGCCTTGAAGCCGTCGAGCTGGCCGGCCAATTCGCTGTCCGGGGCCGCCGCCTTCGCCTCGTCGAGGAACTTGAGCGCCTCGTCGAACTTTCCGCTGTTGGCCAGGATGCTGACCTTCATCAGCAGCACCTTCTGCTTGTTCTCACCCTCGAACTTGCCGTCCGCGAGCGTCTTTTCGACATAAGCCAAGGCACCTTCCATATCCTGCTTCTGGCCGAATTCCTGTAGCCCCTTCTCGAATTCCGCCATCTGGGCCTTCGCCTCCAGCTTCTTGACGAAACCGGTCTCGTCTTTTGGATCGGCTTCCTTGATCTGCGAAACCACGGTCGGGTAGAAATTCGAAACCGCGGTGTCCGGCAGTTCTCCCAGCGCAGCCACCAGCGCCTTTGCCTTTTCGACCCCTTCGGACTTCTCCGCCTTCTCCAGCGAAACCTTCATGGTTTCACCCTGGGTCCGCAGTTCGTCGAGATGCTTCACGTATTCCGTCGGGCCGCCGGGCTGGAAGCCGGTGTAGGCGTAAGGTTTGCCGCCCGCATCGGTCAGGATGATCGTCGGAAAACCTTCCACGCCGTATTCGTTCACGAGCTTCTGGTTGCGCTCGCGATCCGCCTCCGACTGCTTCTCGACGTTTTCCGGCTGGCGCGGGAAATCGAGCTCCACCAGCACGAACTTGTCCTTGGTCAGGTTGCGGAATTCCTCCTTCGACAGGACCTGCGCCGTCAGCGCCTTGCAGGGCGGGCACCAGTCGGAGCCGGTGAAATCGATCAAGAGATCTTTCTTTTCCTCGGCCGCCTGCTTCTTGGCGGCTTCGAAGTCGTGGGTCCACCCTTCGCCGCCGGCAAAAGCGGAGTTAAGGCCGAGGGATGCGGCGAACGCGGCCGCGAACAGGTGTCTGGTTTTCATGGTGATGCAGGTGCTAATCGCCTGAAGGGCTAAAGGACGACGCTACAGCGCCTCAGGCTAGGAGTTTTCTCCAAAATATTTAACCGCTAAGGGAAATACGGATTTGGGCCGAACCGGCACGCATTTCCCTCTCCGCTCTCCCTCTGGAAAGCGCCTTTCTCACCTCGGGGGACCGTGCTCTTTTTCACTCCCCCTTCGGCTCGTGCGGATGCTTCATCTCGTGCATCTCGTGGAGCCGCTGCTGCTCGCGGAAAAGCTCCTCGGCCTTGTGCTTCTTCTGCATCTCGTGCTGGGCCTGGAGTTTCCGCTTCGCTTTTGGATTCTTGTCGCCCATGGCTTTGGGAATGGCGGGTTGCCGCCTCGGGTGGCAGGCATGGCGACGGCGGGGGATCGCCAGCCCGAATGAAATGATTCACCTGCAATTTCACCCGGTCCCCCGACTCCGCCACCGGAAAATTTCCCTACCACGCCCTCTCTCCCCGGGCGTCGTAGGGCAGCCAGAGGAGCGCGACGGAGTCGACGGACACATTCGCCTTGGTCGGTTTGACGCTCTCGGTCTCCAAGGGCAGCGACACGGGATCGTAGCTGCGGGTGAGCTGGTCGATCCCTGCCTGCAATTCCTTCTCGATCGCGGCAATATCCTCCTGCACCGCCTCGACCTTGTCTTCGGCAGCGCTCACGTCCTGACGTTGTTTGTAGGCGGAGGTGCCCTTGGAGAGGAGCGATCCGCCGCGGCCTTTCCGGCCGAGCAACCCGCCGAGCAAGCCGCCCAGGATGGAAGCCCCTGCCTGCACCATGGCCCCTTGTGATTCCGCCTTCTGCCGGGCCAGACCTGCTTCCGCGGTCTGGAGGCGGTTCTGCAGGGTATCGAGCTTCTTGCCGGCGGCGGTGCGGAGCTTTTCCACCGCCGCGTCCCGCGCTTCCCGGGCTTGCTGGGTCAGGCGCGCGCGGAATTCCGCTTCCGACTCGCCGAGCTGGGAGTAGGCCTTCAATGCGGCGCAGGAGAAGATGTCCGCCCGTTCGTTCCGGTAGAGCCACTCCGCGAAATCCTTC
>CAMLOZ010000351.1 GCA_946481625.1 uncultured Haloferula sp.
CCCCGCACGCCCGGGGGCGCCGGCGCTCTGCGGCGTTGCCGCGCGCGCCGGGGGGGAGGGTGATCGGGGGAGTGGTGGTGAGGAGAAAGTAGCGCAACTTTCCAAAGTTGCGGATGAGGGATGATCGCAGAAAGGATAAAGATGGATTGCGGGGGCGGACGCTGGCGGGCGCAACTTTGGAAAGTTCCGCTACTTCGCCTTCCAGCGCGCGATCTCCGCTTTCACGTTTTCCACCGATGGCGAGCCGGGATTGGTGCGGGCGGCGAGTGCGCGCTGGAGACTGAAGACCGACTTCGCGTCTTCCGTGTAGGCGGGATCGATTTTCGCGAGATCGAGCTGGTCCAGCGGCACGCCGGTCTGCACGGCCACGGCCACCGCCTTGCCGACGAGTTCGTGCGCGTGGCGGAAGGGTACGCCCTGCTTGACCAGCCAGTCGGCGAGATCGGTGGCGAGCAGCATCGGATCGCCGGCGGCGGCGAGGCAGCGCTCCTCGCGGATCTCCATTGCGGCGATCATCTCGGTGTTCACCGCGAGGATCAGCTTCAGCGTGTCGATCGAGTCGAAGAGCGGCGGCTTGTCTTCCTGGAGATCGCGGTTGTAGGTGAGGGGCAGGCCCTTCACGGCGACGAGGAGGTTCATCAGGTTGCCGACGAGACGGCCGGTCTTGCCGCGGGTGAGTTCGCAGACATCCGGGTTCTTCTTCTGCGGCATCAGCGAGGAGCCGGTCGTGTGCGCGTCGGAAAACACCACGAAGCCGAACTCGGCGGTGCACCACAGGATAAGGTCCTCGCTGAGACGCGAGAGGTGCACGCCGCAGAGGCCGGTGGCGAAGAGCGTCTCGGCGATGTAGTCGCGGTCGGCGATGGCATCCATCGAGTTCGTGGTCACGCCGTCGAAGCCGAGTTCGGCGGCGATGGCCCGCCGGTCGAGATTGATGGTGGAGCCGGCGAGCGCTCCGGAGCCGAGCGGGGAGATGTTCAGGCGCTTGCGGGCATCGGCGAGGCGGCCCTTGTCGCGCTCCAGCATCTCCACATAGGCAAGGAGGTGATGGCCGACGGTCACCGGCTGGCCGCGCTGGAGGTGGGTGTAGCCGGGCAGCACCGTGGCGGCATATTTTTCGGCGCGGTCGAGCAGGGCGGCTTGAAGGCCGGAGATATCGGAGATGAGGCCATCGATCTCGGTCCGGCAGTAGAGGCGGGTGTCGGTGGCGACTTGGTCGTTGCGCGAGCGGGCGGTGTGGAGCTTGGCTCCGGCCGCGCCGATGCGCTTGGTCAGCTCGGCCTCCACGTTCATGTGGATGTCCTCGAGCGAGGCCTTGAATTCGAAACGGCCGGCCTCGATGTCCTCCTTGATCGCGAGCAGGCCGGTTTCGATCTGAGAGAATTCGTCGTCGGTCAGCAAGCCGGCGGCCTTCTGGGCGCGGGCGTGGGCGATCGATCCGGCGATGTCGTGCGGATAGAGGCGCCAGTCGTAGCTGATCGACTCACCGAATTCCTGGACGAGCGAGGAGGTATCCTTGGCAAAGCGGCCTTTCCACATGGCGGCGGAAGTAGCGGGCAGGGGAGGGTGGCAGGCAAGGGAAAAGCCCGCGAAAAGCCCGCTCGCGGTTAGCGCTTCCTGCTCGGCAGCCGCTTCCCGGTCACCCGCGCCTTGATGAGGTTCGGGCAAACTCCCTTGGTGCGGAGCTGTTCGCAGCAGGCCTCGATCTTGATCGACTGGCGCACCGGCCGGAAGCCCATCCGGCGGGTCAGGCAGTCGTTGAGCAGCTCCAGATGGGAGTCCGCGAATTCCACGACCTTCCCGCAGTCGATGCAGACGAGGTGGTTGTGGCTCGGCTTCTCGACGAAGTTCGGGTCGTAGGTCTTCAGGTCGCCGCCGAGATCGATCTCGTGGAGCAGCCCTGCCTCCACCAGCAGCGCGATGGTGCGGTAGACGGTGGCACGGGAGACTCCGGCATTGGCCTTGCGGGAGCGGTCGAAGAGTTCCTCGGAGGTGAAATGTTCGTCGCTGGCGAAGGCGGTCCGCACGATGGCGTCGCGCTGGGGCGTGCGCCGCAGCCCTTTCTTGCGGATGAAGGAATCGAGTCGGTCGAGGATGGCCTGTTCCACGGGGAGAAGTTAAGGGTTCTTCATCCCCGCGGGAAAGGAGGAAGCGCGGCTGCGGCATTTTACGGGTTGGCAAGGGCGGGGGGCTTGCTTGAATGCGGCCGATGAAGCTCTGGAAACCCCTCGCGGTGATGCTCCCGGCCCTGGCCCTGCTTTCCTGCGGCACGCCGCAGGTCCTGGACGTGCGGCCGCTACACATCCGCGAGATCGGTGCCACCGACGAGGGCGACGACCCGATGATCCGGGGCGAATACCAGCGGCGGATGCACGGGGCGATCGGGGTCCAGGAGCAGGGCGAGCGCCTGGGCCAATACTACACTGTCCTGTGGAACGACGCTTCCAGTACCGGCCCGGGCGAGATCGTCTTCGAATACCAGCAAGGGATCACCGGCAGCCGGGTGAAGAAGATGGTCTCGGCGATCGAGCCCGGAAAGACCTCGGGAAAGGCGGAATTCGCCATCATCGGCAAGGAATACCGCGTCGACGGCCACCCGGCGCGGGTGTTGGCCTGGCGCTGCCGTTTGTTCCGCGATGGCCGTGAAGTAGCCTCCCGGCAGTCGTATTTGTGGCAATAAGCGTTTTACCTGAGATGCGCGGTTGACCGGATGCCTAGGGGGAATTTAAAGTAACCCGGTCTCAAGTAGGTTCGGTCCCTCTCACGTGAGTTTGGAAAACGCTATATTGGTTGGAGTTTTTGACGGGTTCACCTGGATTCGCTGCGAGGGGAAAGGATCCTTCGTGACCAGCCCCGTGATGAAGGAATGCGCGGAGGCGCGCATTGCCCAAGGTGAACGATGTCTCGTCATCGACCTCGAGGCCTGCACCGGCATGGACTCCACCTTCATGGGCCAACTTGCCAGTTTTTCAGCCCGCTTGTCGAAACTCGGCGCGACCGGCGGGGTACAGGTAGCCGGGGCAGGCGAGCGCAACCGCAATTCCCTGGAGGACCTGGGGCTGGATTGCCTGCTTGAGATCGACCCGCCCGCGGCCGTGTGGCGGGGCCATGCGAATGAGGTGAGGGCGGCGCTGGAACCCTACCATCCGGGCCACCCGCCGGGGAATCTGGAGCGCGCCAAGCATGTCCTGGAATCCCACAGGATCCTCTCCGCGGCGAATCCCGAAAACGCCCGGAAGTTTGCCGGAGTCGTCGGAATCCTCGAAAAAGAGGTCGCAGAAGGCGAAGGAAAGTCCGATTAGAGGGGCCGCGCCCTGCGATGCCGCACCTCGTTTCCTACATTCTGTTGGGGATAGTTCTTACCGGCCTGATTGTGGCCGCGCGCAAGTTCAAGGTCCAGCTACGCTCGAAGGACGCGGAGTTGAAGGCCTTCGAGGGCGAGGAGGAGCGGATGTTCGCCTTCCTGCACGACCTCGGTTCGGCGATCGGCAGCGACACCACGATGACCGGCCTCTACCGCCTGATCGTGGACGGCGTGACCAAGGTGGTGGCGGCCCGCGGCGGGGCGCTCTACCTGCTCGACGAGACCCGCCAGCACCTCAAGCCGCGCTATCTCTCGACCGATTGCCCGCCCTTGGTGGGCATCCCGCTGGAGGTGCGGAAGAAAGCCGAGCGGGATCCGCGGGCCTTGGAAAGCCACCTGCGGCTGGCGCAGGTGGCGGCCGACGAGGGAGTCTTCGGGGCGGTCCTGGCTGCCGGGGAGACCCTGAATATCCCCGACCTGAAGGCTCACGAGTCCTTCCGCGACGGCTTCAGCCAGTATGGAGGAAATGTGTCGGCATTGATCGCGCCGCTCCGGCACGGCGGCAAGGATCTGGGGGTCCTGGCGGTTACCCGCAGCGCGGAGGATCCGGTCTTCACCACGAACGATTTCGCCGTCTTCCGCACCGTGGCGGAGCAATCCGCCTTCGCCATCGGTAACGCGCTGGTGCATCGCGAGGCCAGCGAGAAACGGCAGATGGAAGGCGAACTCCGCAATGCCCGCGAGGTGCAGCGCGTGCTTCTTCCCCCTGGCGACCCTGTGGTGCCGGGCTACCGGGTGAGCGGCACGAACATGCCCGCCCGGATCATCAGCGGCGATTACTACGATCACCTCGATCTCGGCGATGGCCGGCACGGGGTGGTCATCGCGGATGTCTCGGGCAAGGGCGTGGCCGCCGGCCTGATCATGGCGATGTGCCGCAGCGTCCTGCGCTCGCTGGCCGGCTCGCATGGCGACCCCGCCGAGGCACTGGGCCGCGTGAACCGGCAGATCTTTCCCGACATCAAGGAGGACATGTTCATCAGCCTCTACTACGCCATCATCGAAGGTGAAAGCGGCGCGGTGACGCTTGCCCGCGCGGGACACGATCCGGCGCTGCTCTACCGCGCCCTTGAGCGCACGGTGATGCTGTTGAAGCCGCCGGGCCTCGCGCTGGGGATCGACGGCGGGGATGTCTTCGAGCGGGTGACCAAGGCGCACGAGATCCACATGAATCCAGGGGATTGCCTGCTTTTCCACACCGACGGGGTGAAGGAGGCGACCAACGCCGCCGGCGAGGAATTCGGGAT
>CAMLOZ010000352.1 GCA_946481625.1 uncultured Haloferula sp.
TTCACCCGGGGCAGCCGTTATGCGGTGATCGGAACGGTCACCCAGTTCAACGGGCTGACGGAGATCATCCCGGCGTCCGCGGGCGGCATCATCGCTCTGGGCGCTTCCACCGAACCCGCCGCCGAAGTGGTCACCTTGGCAACCCTGCTCGCTTCTCCCGAAACCTATGAAGGAAAGCTGGTCCAAGTCGAGAACCTCTTCTACGTCAGCGGAACTTGGGGATCGGCTGCCACGGTGGTGCTGACCGACAGCTCCTCCACCAACATCGACGTGCGTATCCAAGCCGGTTCCAGCGCAACCGCCGAACCGGGCTATCCCGTAAACGTGACCGGCATCGTCGGCCAGTTTGACGGTTCCTCCCCGTTCACGTCCGGCTACCAGCTCATGCCACGGGACGCCGCCGACCTGACTCCCGGCACCGCTACCGGCTACACCGCTTGGGCAATCGCCAACGGCATCCCCGGAGAGGCCGCGGAGGACGACTTCGACAACGACGGCCTGTCCAACCTGCTGGAATACGGCCTCGGCCTGACTCCGGCGGTTCCCAACGGCACGCCGGGAGCGCTTGCCGGCGGGGTATTGACCTTCACGAAGGGTGCCGACGCCATGACCAACGGCGATGTGGACTGGACGATCGAAAGCTCCCCCACCCTCGGTGCCGCCCCGTCGCTTTGGACCACCGTGTCGGCGACCGAAGTCGGTAACACCATTTCCTACACCCTGCCCGCGGGCCAGGGTAAGGTCTTCGTGCGCTTGGTCGTGACGCAGCTCTGATCGTTTCCTTGCTCATTGACTCCAAGGGGCGGTCCGCAAGGGCCGCCCCTTTTGTTGTTCGCACCGGTCGCCTCATTTCGGAAAACTGCGGAACGGACGCGGCAGCTTTCTTGGCAAGCCATGGAAGCGGGCTACCTTGACCGGGCTCGGAAATCGAAGGGCCTGAATCCCCATGTCCGCTTCCGGTAGAATCCTTTCACTCTTGCTTGGCGTGCTCTCCATGCCGGTGCGGGCCGCCGATCCCTTGAAGGTGCTGGCGATCGGCGACAGCATGACGGAGGAGTATGCCTACGAGGTCACGTTCTCGGCTCCGGATTCGAGTCCTGGCAATGCAAACGTCCGCAGTTGGCCGGAACTCCTGCGGATCTTCCGCCCCACCGAGGTGACGCTGGGGCCCTTCGAACCCCAGGGCGGCTCCTATCTGGATCTCCGCAATGCGGGGCATGAATACAACTTCGGCATTCCGGGAACGAACGTGCTGAATTGGATCAATCTGCTGGGCGATACGGGCGAAAGCGATCCGCTCGGTCCGCTCTATCCGGCGACCAAGGACGCGCTCCAGGAGCAAATCTTCTTCACGCCCGTGGTGGTGATCGCGCTGGGCTCGAATGACCTGAAGCAAGAGTACAACGATCTCTTCAACGACACCGAGCCGGCCACTTTCTTCAACCAACTCCGCAATCGCTTGGGAGCCATCCACGATTGGGTGAGGGTGAACCGGGGCGCGCACCCGCCCAAGGTCGTGATCTGCACCTTGCCGGACGTGGGGGCTACACCCCAGATCTCCGGAACTTACAACATTCCGGAGAAACAGGCTTCGACACGGGCGAAGATCGCCGCCTTCAACCAATCGATCATCACTTGGGCGGCAAGCAAGAATCCCCCGCCGACCATCGCCCGCCTGGACCTTCTCACCGACCGCGTCTTCGACCAGGTGCCATTCCAGATCAATGGAACCGTCTTCACCCTTGCCGGAAGCAACGAGAACCCGCCCACGCAGGTTTTCTGCAAGGATGGCTTCCACGCCTCCACGGTGGCGCAAGCCTACATTGCGAACGAAATCATCGGGGCGCTGAACACCGCGATGGGAACATCCATCCAGAAGTTCAGCGACCGCGAGATCCTGCGGAACCTTCTCGGGCTAAACCCCGATCAGCCTTACCTCGCATGGATTGCAGCCGCGGGGTTTGCCGGCTCGGACATGGAAGCGGACCCGGACAACGACGGGCTGCCTAACCTGGTGGAGTATCTGTTAGGCACCGCGCCGGGAACTTGCAACCAGCCGTTCACCGGCAGCTTCTCGCCCGGACAGAGCCTCACTTGGCCGACGAGCGAAACCGGGCTCCTCTTCGGCACCCTCACGCCTGAAGAATCGTCCGATCTCCAAACCTGGGCTCCGGTCCCCGAAGACCGCGTGACGAGTCATGCGGATGGTCGCGTTTCAGCGACTCCGGCTGCCGGTGCCGGGACCAGCTTCGTGCGCTTGAAAGCGGCGGTGAGGCCGTAACTCCGGAACCCGGGCCTCACTTGTCGACCTTCACCTTGTAGTCGCCGAGCGCCCATTGGATACCGGCAAGATAGTGGCGGATGACGGTCGGGTGCCAATACATGTCGTGGTTGTGGCCGAGCGAGCAATAGAACACGCGGCCCTTGCCCCATGAACGCGCCCAAGCCACTCCCCAGTCCTTGTCCTCGCGCTTGAGGCCGTTGACCTTCATGTCCGACCTCTCGGGATCGAGGCGCAGGAGCATGTGGACCTTCTTCGAATTGTAAGGGTCTTTGAGCTGATAGATCTCTTCTTTGAAATCGACGTTCTTGCCATCGAACATGGCGACCAGAGGATGTTTCTCCTGACCCGGCTCGACCTTGATCGAGACCTGGGTGCCCGCGCCCCAAGGGTGACCGTCGAAGTAGCCGCCGATCATCTCGCCGTACTCGGCCCAGTTGTAGAAGGTATCCGTCGCGGCGTGGATCCCGATGAAGCCCTTGCCGCCCTTCACGAAACTCATGAGGCTCTTCTGCAGGCGCGCGGTCTTCTTCTCGGCCTCCTTCTTCGCCTTGTCGTCCATGGCATCCCACTCCGCCTTGGCGGGAGCGAAGGGATCCATGGTGGTACTCAGGAACAGGATCGCATCGAACTGGTCGATCGTCTTCGGTTCAAAGTTCTCGAGGTCGTCGCTGATCACCGCCTCGAAAGCCCCGGTCTTCTTGCCGAGTTCGGTGAAGGCGAGCTTGCCGGTCGCGATCGACTCGTGGCGGAAGCCTGCGGTCTTCGAGAAAATCAAGACCTTCCGGGGTTTGGCAGGCTTGGCGAAGGCCTCGGCAGGAAGCGCGGCGGCGATCTTCTCCGCGGCACCGGACGGCGGCTGCTCGCGGTCACCCGCGGCAGAGACGAGGAAAAATGCCGCGGCGGCACCGGCAAGGGGAAGACAGAGGCTGGGTTTCATAGACTGGAAAATCAAGGCACCACGAATCTGACGAATCAAACGAATCCCTGTTCAATACTGGATCATCGGTTCCGACCTCTCAACTTCCAGGAGATTCATGGGATTCGTCCGATCCGTGGTTACGGCAATTCAAGCTCCCGGCTTGGTCCAAGCCGCGTTGTTTTTCGAGGAGGCCACCGCCGCCTCGATGAAGGCCATTCCCGCCACGCCGTCGTCCACGTTCGGGAAGTCGTAACCTTCGGGACGCGGATACTTCCCGGCGAGCTCGTCGCGGATCGCGTCGGAAGCAGCCAGGTAGACATTCGCGAAGGCCTCGATGAAGGCCTCCGGGTGTCCGAATGGCAAGCGGGTGAAAGCGGAAGCCTCCGGGCCATTGTAGGAATTCCCGCGGCGCCAGATCTCGCGTGGCTTGTCGAGGAACTTCACGACCAGCTCGTTCGGGTGCTCCTGGTGCCACTCGATGGAACCTTCGGTGCCGTAGACGCGGATATTGAGGTTGTTCTCGTCGCCGGTGGAAACCTGCGAGGCATAGATGATGCCCTTCACCCCGTTCTGATAGCGGACGAGGATGTTGCCGTCATCGTCGAGGTTGCGGCCGGGCACGAAGGTCGTCAGTTCCGCGGCCATTTCCTCGATCTCCAGACCGGTGATGTAGCGGGCGAGGTTCTCCGCATGCGAGCCGATGTCGCCCATGCAGTTCGAGGCACCGGAGATGGACGGGTCCATGCGCCAGTTCGCGATCTTGCTCGGGGACGACTCCTTGAAGGCGCTGGAGGCGTAACCCTGCGGGTATTCCGCCACGATCTTGAGCAGGCGACCCAGCTTGCCGGACTTCACGATCGCACGGGCTTCCTTCACCATCGGGTAGCCGGTGTAGTTGTGGGTCAGGGCGAAGACCTTGCCGGACTGCTTCACCACGTCGGCGAACTCCTTCGCCTCGGCGAGCGAGAAGGCCAGTGGCTTGTCACAGATCACATTGATGCCCGCCTTGAGGAAGGCCTTGGCCACCGGAACATGGAGATTGTTGCGGACGACGATCGAAACGAAGTCGATGCGCTGGTCGGCAGGAAGAGCGGCTTCCTTCTGCGCCATCTCCTCGTAGGAGGTGTAGACGCGGGAGGGATTGAGGAAAAAGTCCTGGCCTGAAAGGCGGCTCTTCTCGGGATCGGAGGAGAAACAGCCGGCGACCAGTTCGATCTTGCCGTCGAGGTTCGCGGCCATGCGGTGGACGGCGCCGATGAAGGCACCGCGGCCGCCGCCGACCATGCCCATGCGGAGTTTGCGATTAAGTTTCATGGTTAAAATTTTAAGGTCTGGGGCGCATCAGAGCGCAATGGGCCTGCCGGTGGCTGCGGATTTGTAGGCGCCGTCAATGAT